>JAYRZH010000019.1:0-42179 GCA_041916555.1 Chitinophagaceae bacterium
CCCCCAACCCACCCCCCAACACCCCTCCCCCTTCACCCCAAATACAACTCCACCAACCCCTCCGGCAGCTCCACCTTAACTTCTTTCTTCTTGTGGTCGATTTTGATGAGGGTGGCTTCCATGATGGGGGCCAGCAGTTCTTTTCCATTTATTTCAAGGCGGCAGAGTAATTGATGGGGTTGTTCAATTACTTCGAGGATAGGGCCAAGGGGTTTGCCAAAATCCACCAGGGTATAGCCAATCAGGTTGACCGGTGCGTTTTTAGCGGCCAGTTTTCGAAAATCTTCTTCTGCCACCCACACTTCTTTGGGGGTAAGCTTAGAGGCGGCTTCGCGGGTATCCAATCCATCCAGTTTGATATATACTTCCTCTTCGTTCTTAATGCGGGTGGTTTCCAGGAACCAGGGCAGCAGGCCCTCTTTCTTGTCTTCAATAAAGAGATTGGTTAGTCCTTTCAGGGAACTTTTTTTTCCCAGGGTATGCCGCAGGATCAATTCACCCTGGAGTCCGTGAACGGCAACAAGTCTTCCTAAAGAGAGGTATTCGGGCATGAGCGGCTAGGGGTTTAAAAAAATGGTGAATAATGAACTTTTAGTATTCACTATTCACCATTCACTATTCACCCGAAATTCGGGGTTCGCAATCGGTTCGAAGTTTATTCTTCGGCTCCGGCGTTGCTCTCAGGCTTTCTTTCCATGGGGCGACGCGGAGGATTCCTTCTTGCTTTGCGGGCGCGCTGTGCTTCTTCCTGGCGTTTTTTCACCTGGGCTTCATGTTCTGAATGCCATTTCTGGAATTTTTCCATGGCAGTGGCATCGTCGAACAGACCCAGTTTAACTCCGCGGAGAAGGTGCTTCAGGTACAATACTCCTTTAAAGCTCAGGATTCGGCGAACAGTGTCGGTGGGTTGAGCACCTTTGTTCAGCCATTCCAGGGCTTTTTGACGATCCAGGCTGATAGTGGCCGGAATGGTCAGGGGGTTGTAAGTACCTAATTTCTGAATGAATTTTCCATCGCGAGGGGAGCGGCCATCGGCCACCACGATGAAGTAAAACGGTCTTTTCTTAGACCCGTGTCTCTGTAAACGGATTTTAACTGGCATCTTAAATAGACATTTAAATGCGTGAATAAATAATTGTTCGGAGTGCAAATGTAAATCAAGAAGGGAAAATTCCCAAACCCGAAATACATGAAATTGTCATTGTTTATCAATGCTTTCTAAGTCCGGGCATCATCCGGCCCATCGGCATTTTGTTCATATTTTTCATCATTTGCCGCATCTGGTCAAATTGCTTCATAAAATTGTTCACTTCGGTCAGGTCTTTTCCGGCGCCTTTGGCGATCCGTTTGCGCCTGTTTCCGTCGATCAGGTCGGGGTTGGCCCTTTCCTCGGGGGTCATGGAATTGATCATGGCTTCGATGCCTTTGAAGGCATCGTCACTGATGTCTATGTCCTTGATGGCCTTGCCCATACCGGGTATCATGCCCATCAGGTCTTTGAGGTTACCCATTTTTTTGATCTGGTCCAACTGCATCTTGAAGTCGGCAAAATCAAACTTGTTTTTCCGGATCTTGCTTTCCAGTTTCCTGGCCTGTTCCTCGTCAAAATCCTGCTGTGCTTTCTCTACCAGGGAGGTAATATCACCCATTCCCAGGATCCGTTGGGCCATCCTTTCGGGGTAAAATACATCCAGGGTTTCCATCTTTTCCCCGGAGCTGATGAACTTGATGGGTTTGTTTACCGTGTATTTGATGGAAAGAGCGGCGCCACCCCGGGTATCACCATCCAGTTTGGTTAGCACCACCCCTGTAAAATCAAGCCGGTCGTTAAAAGATTTGGCTGTATTCACCGCATCCTGTCCGGTCATGCTATCCACCACAAACAGGATCTCCTGAGGGGTTACCGCATTCCGGATATTGGCAACCTCGGTCATCATCGCCTCATCAATCGCGAGGCGACCGGCGGTATCGATGATGACCACATTTTTGTTCTTGCTTCGGGCCTCCTTTACCGCATTCTGGGCAATGGCTACCGCATCCTTATTTTCCGGTTCCAGGTGTACATCCACACCTATCTGCTCTCCCAGCACCCGTAACTGCTCCATGGCCGCGGGACGGTAAATATCCGCCGCCACCAGCAGGGGAGAGAGGCCCTTTCTTTTTTTCAGGTAATTGGCCAGTTTGCCGCTAAATGTGGTTTTACCACTACCCTGCAAACCCGCAATCAGGATCACTGCGGGATTGCCTTTGGCATTGAACACGGCTTCCTCCCCGCCCATCAGATGGGTCAGCTCATCCTTCACAATTTTGGTCATCAACTGACCCGGGGAAATGGCCGTGATAACCTTTTCCCCCATGGCCTTTTCCTTGACCGTATCCGTAAATTCCTTGGCGATTTTATAGTTCACATCGGCATCCACCAGCGCCCGGCGTATATCCTTTACGGTGGAAGCGATATTGAGCTCTGTAATACGTCCCTGCCCTTTGAGATTCTTAAAGGCGGATTCGAGCTTTTCTTGTAATGAGTTGAACATAGTTAATTTTGATTACGCGGATTACAAAGATTCCGCGGATTACACGGATTAGGCAGGTTTTGGGGTATGAATGATTCTTTTAAATTCCAGGCTCTTATTGTTAAAATTTAATAATAAGCCAACCTCAATAATAAAGACTCTCAAATAATTTATCACCTGATTTTGAAAATTACCATTCCAATCCCTTCTCGCCTTTAATTCCAATAACACCTGGTTCTCCACAAGTATATCTATTCTTCGCCTTCCAATTTTCTCTCCGAGATAATAAATATCTTTTGGTAGCTCTTCCTGACATTGGAGGCCATCCCTTCTCAGTTCCATTATTAGTGCCTTCTGGTATATGAGTTCAGGAAACCCAGGACCAAAATGCCTATGGACTTTCATTGCATGACCAATTATCCTTCTGGTTAAAGCGTTGAATTTCAGGTCGGATTCTAACATAAAAAAAGAATGTAATCAAAGGATCACATTCTTTTTTCGGTTTGTAAAATTAGGAATAATGTAGAAATTTCTCGGTATGTTTTTATACGATTTGGTTAGCGTATTTTGATCTGTGAAATCTGTGTAATCCGCGAAATCACGAAAATTAAGCACCCAGGAATGACCTCAATTGATTCCCGCGGTTGGTTGTTCTTAACTTGGTGATGGCCTTGTCTTTGATCTGACGCACCCTTTCGCGGGTCAGACTGAATTTTTCCCCTATATCTTCAAGGCTCATGGGATGATCCACCCCAATCCCAAAGAAATAGCAGATCACTTCCTTCTGGCGCTCGGTCAGTTGCTTCAGCGAGCGTTCGATTTCCTGTTTCAGGGATTCGCGGTGATCCAGTTCGGCATCGGTCTTTTCGGCATTCGGGTTGATCAACACATCCATCAGGGTGCTGTCTTCTCCTTCCGATAAGGGGGTGTCCATGCTTACATGACGGGAAGAGATATTCAGCGTAGCTGACACCTCGTCAAGGTCCATGTTTAACATATCCGCCAATTCCTCGGCCGATGGCTCGCGTTCATATTCCTGTTCCAATTGGGAAAATGCCTTTTGCACCCGGTTGGTCAACCCCACTTTATTAAGTGGAAGCCGCACAATACGGGCCTGCTCGGCCAGGGCCTGGAGGATACTCTGACGGATCCACCATACGGCATAGGAGATAAACTTAAAACCACGGGTTTCATCAAATCGCTGGGCCGCTTTAATCAAACCCAGGTTGCCCTCATTAATCAGGTCGGGCAGAGACAGTCCCTGATTCTGGTACTGCTTGGCCACTGAAACCACAAAACGAAGGTTCGCCTTGGTCAGACGATCCAGCGATTTTTGATCTCCCTGCTTGATTAAACGGGCTAACTTGACTTCCTCCTCGGGGGTGATAAGTTCTACCTTGCCTATTTCCTGAAGGTACTTTTCGAGGCTTTGAGATTCACGATTCGTAATCGACTTCGTGATCTTCAATTGTCGCATGCTCATAGGTATGGGGTACTAAATGGGTTTTTTTAAAGGGTTATAGATATTGAATAGGTCAAATTAGTTTTGGATTTTGCACAACCCGATAATCCCATCACAACAGTCCAAATTGTCCAGAACATATTGAACGTCAAGGCAATTTAACGAAAAATAGTTTCCGGCCAAAAAAAATTTGCATTTCTATAACGGGAAATAAGCCTAATTATTTTCACTTAGCCCAGGAATTCATTCCGCCCCACTTTTCCCAACACATAAATTTATTTCCGTAAAATCATTAATTGTTTATAATTGCAAGGCATAGAAGCAACAAATATTCAATTTTTTAGATGAGTCAGAAGCAATTATATACGTTGGAGTTTCCTGTGAGGTGTTCCCCTTCGATCCTTTATGAATTCCTGTCCACTCCTTCCGGGCTGCAAGAGTGGTTTGCCGATAAAGTGGATGAGAAAGAAGATGTGTTTAGCTTTTCCTGGAATGGTACCACCGATAGAGCAAATGTGTTGGAAAAAGAACAAGATAAATTTATCCGGTTTCATTGGACACATTCAGCCGATAGCGAATACTTTGAGTTCCGTATAGAGAAATCCGAGATCACCAACCAGACCATCCTGGTCATCTCCGACTTCGCCGAAAAAAAGGAAATCAAAGACCAAAGCATGCTGTGGGATTATCAGGTAAAAGACCTGTTTCACCGCCTGGGCAACTAAAACCCTGCCCCCTTTACCAGCATTTCGTAGTCACCTACCAATGATAACCCCAGGTTTTCCACCTGGTCGATCGGGTATATCCTGGATATCTTGGTGAATTTACTGCTCCGGATTTCCTCGGCAAAGGATGCCGGCGAATACGAGGATATCAGGTTGGTATTACCTTGTTCCTGATCATGTATCCATGGGTCATCTCCTATCGCGATCCTGAATCCTTCACGGGCCAATTGGGGATAGGCGCGTATCAGGGCCTCCTCGGTGGCTTTTTTCCATTGTCCCGACACATGCAGCGTGAGGGTAACATAACGTCCCCACCAAAACATGGTCCGGATGGCAAGTATATCCTCGGGTGAAAACAACCGTGGATAATCCAGCACCATCCAGGGCAGGCCCAGATAGTTTTCCCCCTTTGATATTTTAAACGCGTAGGGTTGAATGATCTCATGCAAACCCGGCACCTGGCTGGTTAGTACGGATTCAAAACCCCGCTGCCATTCCGTAAGCAATTCACCTACCTTCTTAAGAATTTCGTTCTTTGTTAAAATCCAATCAGCCCGGGTCATTAACTCCCGCTCCTTGTCTGAAAACTGTATTTTTGCACCACTCATTTTATAAAGTTATCATTTAAAGACCAAGGGATTGATCAAGAAGCTGGACATACTCGTCATTCGGGCCTTTATCGGGCCTTTTGTGGCCACTTTCTTTATCACGATCCTGGTTCTGCTCATGCAGTTCTTCTGGCTCTGGATCGATGACTTTGTTGGAAAAGGATTACAAGTTGGGGTGCTGCTGGAATTTATAAAATACCAGGCCGCTGTGCTGGTTCCCCTGGCCCTTCCTATCGCCATCCTGCTCTCTTCCATCATGACGTTTGGAAACCTGGGTGAAAGCATGGAACTGGTTGCCATCAAATCTTCTGGTATCTCCCTGATCCGGTTTATGCGCCCACTTTTTGTAGTGGCAGTGTTGCTCTCCGGAGTGGCCTTTCTTTTTAACAATTACATCATCCCCGTCGCCACACTTAAATCCAAAACCTTATTGGCCGATATTGTTTTTGCCAAACCTACTTTTGACATTCAACCCGGGGTCTTTAGCCACCGTACCGAAAGCTTTGCGATCAAAGTGGGAAAGAAAGAATCCGATTCCATCATCTATGATGTGATCATTTACGAGAATACCAACAATTACCTGCAGGATAATTTCATCACGGCCAAACGCGGGATCCTTCGCACTTCCGCCAATAAACGTTTTCTCGAGATCAGTCTGTACGACGGCTGGCGTTATGAAGAAAGAGGCAGCCGGGGTGAACAGAATACCGAATATATTCGACTAGGTTTTAAGGAGTATAAAAAGCAATTTGACCTGGGATCGCTGATGTTCAAGCGAACTGACGACAGCGTAAACAAGAACCAGTTTAAAATGCTGAGCATGCGCCAACTCGGCAGGGCCATGGATTCGATCAAAAGACAGATCAACCAGGTAAATGTCCGGACAAAACAGGAAACCTTTAACTCCGCTTTTTTTGCCAAATACCTTGACTCAGGTTTTAAGGGTGCCTCTGTAAAATTGCCCGACACCGTAAGATCATTTGAACAACTGATACCGGATTCCGCCAGAAAATTTGTCAACCAGTCTGTAGCCAGCATCATCAATTCAACCTTGCTTAGTACCGGTGTCAATGAAGCGGACTATCGAATGAAAAGCCGCGACCTGCGTTACCACCTCATTGAATGGCACCGCAAACTCACCCTCTCCGTAGCCTGTCTGGTGTTGTTCCTAATCGGGGCGCCATTGGGCTCCATTATCCGAAAAGGCGGACTGGGCACGCCACTGGTCGTTGCAGTCGTGTTGTTTCTTTTCTTCTATTTTCTAAACAATACCGGAGAGAAATTTGTGAAGGAGAATGTGATGACCTCCTTTGGAGGGATGTGGCTGGCCACCATGATCCTTACCCCGGTGGGTTTCTTTCTGATCTATAAGGCCATCCGTGATTCCCAATTGTTCAATAAGGAATTTTATTTCCGCCTATGGCGAAAGGTGGCCCCGGTCTTTGCCCCCCTGGGCAAGCTGATCCGCCGACTGGCCAGGCGTTAAAACAGCAACATGTCGAACCAACTGCAAAATCTCCGGATGCAAAAATGGGTAGCGGGGATTTCTGTGTTGTTACTGGGTATCAAATTTGCCGCTTATTATCTCACCCATTCCGTGGCTATCCTGACCGATGCCCTTGAGAGCATAGTTAATGTAACGGCCGGTTTTATCGGATTATACAGCCTTTACGTTTCAGCCAAACCCCGTGATAGTGATCATCCGTATGGACATGGGAAAGCAGAGTTTTTATCAGCAGCAGTGGAAGGCACTCTTATTCTCACTGCCGGGGTGCTGATCATATACAAAGCCATTTCCAACCTGATTACACCTCATGCGGTTAGCCGACTGGATTATGGGATGCTACTTATTCTAAGTTCAGGACTGATCAACCTGGGTCTGGGCTATTTCAGTTACCGGCAAGGCCGAAGGAACAATTCACTGGCCTTGGAAGCCAGTGGCAAGCACCTCATGTCTGACAGCTATTCCACTTTTGGACTGATTGCCGGGTTGCTCCTGTTGTATTTCACCAAAGAGGCTTGGATCGATAGCGCCGTGGCCATCCTGTTTGGAATCATCATCATTTATACCGGGTATCGGATCCTGCGTAATTCAATCGCCGGAATCATGGATGAGGCCGATCAGCACTTGCTTCAAAAACTGGTCGTCCTGCTCAACCGGAAAAGACCGGCAAACTGGATCGATCTCCATAACCTCCGGATCATCAAGTATGGAAGCGTTCTACACCTCGATTGCCACCTCACCATACCCTGGTACCTGAATGTACATGAGGCCCACGAGGAAATGGAGATGCTGTCAAAAGAGGTGCGCGATGAGTTTGGCGAATCCGTGGAATTGTTTGTCCATACCGATGGCTGCCTCCCCTTTTCCTGTAAGATCTGCACAAAACGGGAATGTAGCGAACGAAAGCATAATTTTGAGAAGCAAATAGAATGGACCATGGAGAATATCCTGGCGAATAAAAAGCACCAACTATGACGACGAATACCGTTTGGAAAGGCGAACACCGTTTTGAATCAACCCATGAGGGAAACTCGATCAAGGTAGATGGAGATAAAGTGAATGGGCACGGTCCCAAGGCCCTGCTGCTGTCCGGACTGGCCGGTTGCAGCGGAATTGACGTGGTTGATATCCTGGAAAAAATGAGGGTTCCATTTTCTGACCTCGAAATCATCGCCGAAGCCGGAGTGGTGGAGGACCACCCTAAAGTTTTCACTGATATCCTCATCACCTATAAGATCAGGGTGGACAAAACCCAGGAAGACAAGGTTAGGAAGGCGATCGACCTGTCTCTTGAAAAATATTGTGGCGTGGCCGCCATGCTTCGAAAGAACTCTCCCATTGAATACAAACTGGAATTGATCTAAACTATGCTTTCTGCTAAGTCACAATATGCGTTCAAGGCGCTGACCTACCTCACGGAACGGTACAATAAAGGACCGGTATTGATCTCGGAGATCGCCAAAAAGAAAAAAATACCTCTCAAGTTCCTGGAAAACATCCTCCTTGAACTTAAGAAGGCGGAAATACTCGACAGTAAAAAAGGAAAGGGTGGGGGCTATTTTCTGAAAAAAGACCCGGCCAAGATCAAAGTGGCAACCATCGTGCGGCTTATCAACGGACCCATTGCCATGTTGCCCTGTGTAAGCCTCTATTTCTACGAACGGTGCAAGAATTGTGACGAGAAAAACTGCGGATTGCACGATATGATGATCGAAGTGCGGGATGCCACCCTGGAGATACTGGAAGGCAGAACCCTGGCCGATTTGGTCGTATAGCGTTCATCCCCCGGCTGTAAGCCAAATGCTAACAGCTTATTAAAAGTCTACTAATGTAATAGGGTAATAATTTTTATCCCTAATTTTGTCATCTAAAACTTACCATTATGTCATTGCGTTTAGGAGACAAGGCCCCCAATTTTAAGGCCTATACCACGGAAGGAGAGATTGATTTTTATGAATACCTGGGTGATTCCTGGGGTATTTTGTTTTCCCATCCGGCTGATTTTACCCCGGTTTGCACCACTGAGTTGGGTAAGACCGCCTTGCTGAAAGAAGAATTTGCCAAGCGGAACGTAAAGGTTCTGGCGGTGAGTGTGGATCCGTTGGACAAGCATTTTTCGTGGAGAAATGATATCAATGAGACCCAGCATTGTGATGTTACCTTCCCCATTATTGCGGATGAGGAAAGGCAAGTGGCTGAATTGTATGATATGATCCACCCCAACGCTTCTGCTACCGCAACCGTTCGTTCGCTGTTTGTGATCGGGCCTGATAAGCTGGTGAAACTCATGATCACTTATCCCGCTTCAACCGGGCGCAACTTTTATGAAGTGCTCCGGGTGGTGGATTCCCTTCAATTGACCGCCAATTACAGTGTGGCTACTCCGGCCGACTGGAAAGCAGGGGAAGATGTCATTGTGGTTCCGGCTGTTTCCACCGAGGATGCGATCAAAAAATTTCCCAAAGGGGTTCAAGTAGTAAAACCTTACCTGCGTTATACCCCTCAACCGAATAAGTGAGTTATGACAGACCCTGAATTATTGCGCCAACTGGAGCAATTGGATCTTTCTGAATCCCTGACCTTGCTGGCCGGGTTATATCCCGGGGAAGTGGTTTTCTCCACTTCCTACGGCCAGGAAGACCAGGTGATCACGGATGCCATCGCGCGCCACAAGATCCCGATCAATGTGTTTACCCTTGATACCGGGCGCTTGTTTTATGAAACCTATGACCTGATTGAGAAGACCGAAGCCCGGTACAAACTGGGTATCCGGGTTTATTTTCCCGATGCCCGTGACGTAGAAGAATACGTTTCTCAAAAGGGGATCAATGGATTTTATGAATCGGTCGATAACCGCAAGGGATGTTGTTACATACGGAAGGTTAAGCCATTGGAAAGGGCCCTTCAGGGGGCAAAAGTGTGGGTAACCGGACTACGGGCTGGTCAATCGGCCAACCGCCAGCAAATGCCCTTGCTGGAATGGGATGAGGGTCATCAGCTCTTCAAGTTCAACCCCCTTATCCAGTGGTCTTATGAGCAAATGATGGAATATATAAACGCTTATAATGTTCCCTACAACACCTTGCACGATAAGGGTTTTATCAGCATTGGCTGCGCACCATGTACCCGGGCCATAGAACCCGGCGAAGACCCCCGTGCCGGCAGGTGGTGGTGGGAAAGCTCACAAAAGGAATGTGGACTTCATGTAACCGGGGCCAGCAACTTACAGCCCGGCAAGGCATAGCCGTTTCCTGAAAAAAGCCTACCTTTACAAGCCTATCTAATAAGTAGACTAACACGTATTTGCATGAGTTCTCATCACCTGGATTATCTGCAGGAACTGGAGGCGGAGAGTATTCACATTTTCAGGGAAGTGGCGGCCCAATTTGAAAGGCCGGCCCTGCTTTTCAGTGGGGGTAAAGATTCTATTACCCTGGTACACCTGGCCCGAAAGGCGTTTGCCCCCGGAAAGATCCCTTTTCCCCTGGTACATATCGACACCGGGCATAATTTTCCCGAAGCCCTTAGTTTCCGGGATGAACTGGCTGCCGAAGTGAATGCGAAACTGGTGGTACGCAAGGTGGAGGATACCATACGTGCCAGGAACCTGACCGAACCCAAGGGTAAGTTTGCCAGCCGCAACTGGCTTCAAACCTACACCCTGCTGGATACAATCGAAGAATTTGAATTTGACGCCTGTATCGGTGGCGCCCGTCGCGATGAAGAAAAAGCCCGCGCCAAGGAAAGGATTTTTTCCGTGCGGGATGAGTTTGGGCAATGGAACCCCAAACTGCAGCGCCCTGAATTATGGGACCTTTACAACGGGCGAATTCATAAAGGGGAGAATGTGCGTGTATTCCCGATCAGTAACTGGACCGAATTGGATGTTTGGAATTATATCCGTCGTGAAAAAATTCCCCTGCCCTCCATATACTTTGCCCACGACCGTGAAGTGTTGGAGCATGAAGGGCAGTTGATCGCGGTTTCACCCTTTATTCAAATCGATGAAGGAGATAAAATCAACACCAGAAAGGTTCGTTACCGCACTGTAGGAGATATGACCTGTACCGCTGCGGTGGAATCCAAGGCCAGCACGCTCGACCAGGTCATTGATGAGATCATCGCCAGCCGCATATCGGAAAGGGGGGAAACCCGGATCGATGATAAAGTGACCGAGGCGGCGATGGAAGACAGGAAGAAGAACGGGTATTTTTGACAAGAACATGCCGGATGGCAATAGCTGAAAACTATTAGGTTTTAGCTTTTCGTAAAAAGAAATTCATGGATTTACTTCGTTTTATTACTGCCGGAAGTGTGGATGATGGGAAAAGCACCCTCATCGGGCGTTTGTTGTTTGACAGCAAAAATATCATGGTTGACCAATTGGAGGCCCTGGAAAAATCCAGCAAGAATATGGAGGAAGGCCAGGTGGACCTTGCCTTGCTGACCGATGGCTTAAGGGCAGAACGTGAACAAGGTATCACCATCGATGTGGCCTATCGTTATTTTACCACACCCCAGCGCAAGTTCATCATAGCTGATGCCCCCGGGCATGTGCAATATACCCGCAACATGGTTACCGGCGCATCCAATGCCCAATTGATGATCGTACTTATCGATGCCAGACAGGGTGTAGTGGAACAAACCCGCCGGCACTCGATCATTGCATCGCTGCTTCGTATTCCACATATTGTGGTTGCCATCAACAAAATGGACCTGGTGGAATTTTCTCAGGATGTTTACAACAACATCGTCATTGAATATTCCAAAGTGGCGCAGTCACTTGGTCTTAAACAGGTAACCTATATTCCCATTAGCGCTTTGCTGGGTGACAATATTGTTGATACTTCTACGGTGATGACCTGGTACGAAGGAAAGCCCCTTCTTCAATTTTTGGAAGAGGTGGAAGTAAAAGATGATACCAACCTGGCCGACCCGCGTTTCCAGGTGCAATTTGTGATTCGTCCGCAAACCGAGGACCTGCACGATTACCGCGGATATGCCGGATCTGTAATAAGTGGGGTTTACCGGAAAGGGGATAAGGTGACTGTATTGCCCCAGGGAATTCCATCTACCATTCAAAAACTGGAGATCGCCGGAGAAGAGGTGGATGAACTCTTTGCCCCACAGGCCGGTGTTATCCACCTGAGCGATGATATCGATATCAGCCGGGGTGATAGCATTGTGCGCACTGACAACCAACCTCAGGTAGGAAACGAAATTGAAGTATTGCTTTGCTGGATGGATGAAAAGCCGCTTCAGGCAGGTAACAAATATTTAATACAACACAATAGCCGTCTGGTAAGGTCTGTTATCCGCCAGATTGAATACAAACTGGATGTAAACACCCTGCAACAAATTCCTGTTGAAAATGGGGTGAAACTCAACGAAGTAGTCAAAGCCGTCCTCAAAACAGCCTCCCCGCTGGTGTATGACAGGTACGATAAGTTGAGTGCCAATGGCAGTGCCATCCTCATCGATGAAACCAGTAATAACACCGTAGCCGCGGTTCTCTTGCAGCAGTAGGAAGGGTTTGACTGTCTTTAGAGAAAGTAACAGGCTATGACGTCGATTGCCCAACAAGGATTTGTGGTATTGGCTGGCGCCGGTCCTGGCGATGAAGAGCTGATCACGGTCAAACTTCAAAAAAAACTGGAGCAGGCGGAGGTAATCATTACCGACCGGCTTGTTAACCCCCGAATCATATCCCGATATGCCAGTCCACAGGCAGAAATACTGTTTGCCGGTAAACAAGGCTACAACCAGGGTTCTTTTTCCCAGGAAGAAGTGACCGCGCTCATGATCGCACAGGCTAAGAAGGGAAGAAAAGTATTGCGGTTAAAAGGGGGTGATACCGCCATTTTCAGCAATGTGCTGGATGAACTTGAAGCCCTGGTGGAAGCCGGCATCCCCTACGAGATCATTCCGGGTGTTACCGCCGCCAGTGGGGCCTCTGCCTATACAGGCATCCCATTAACTGCCCGTCAGCATGCCCAATGTGTACAGTTCCTTACATTCAATCCCAATAGTCAATACAGCCCCGAACGTTGGAAACAACTCGCCAATTCCAAGGATACTCTGGTGTTCTACATGGCTTCCAAGAATATCAATGGGCTTACCGAGCTTATGCTCCGCTATTCCCGCCAGCCCTCTACACCTATCGCCGTGGTGGAACAGGCAACCACGCCTTATCAAAAGGTGCATATCAGTAGTCTTGAATCCGCAGCCCGCGATTTTGAAGGACTGAATTTCTCCTCCCCCTCACTGGTTATAATCGGTCAGGTAGTAACCCTCTATTCACCTTTCCAGTGGTTCAACCCGGTAGATCCGGGACATGGCTCGGTGTTTACCGAAATCGGTAAATAAGGCTCCAGCTTTTTTCCTTGATTTCCTAACCTTTGGCATACGCCACAAATGCGAGGGCTTCTTCCAGGTATTTTTTGCCAAATGCCTCTGAAGCCGGTTCACGGTTGATGGCCATCACCGCTTCCTGAAATGAAGGTCTGTCTGTGTATTTTCCTTTTTGGGTAAAATGGGTATCAAAATCCCTGATGATCCCATGCTGTGTATTGCACTGAACATTTTCACGCAACAACAAGGCTTTGGCTGTATGTATCTGCGCGCTATAGGCATGGTAGATCGCGTCGGCCCAGGCACCATTGGCCGCTGATTCTTTAGCGCTTTCTATCTTTTCATCCGCTTCCAGCAACAAGGTAGCTACCAGATCGATCATCACCCCGGCACATTCCCCCACGCCAATGGCTGTGGCAAATTTCTCTCGTTGTCCCCAGTCAATGAAATCTTCCTCCGTAAGGTTTTCCAGGTCAGCATGGGGCTTTAGCAACTCATAGAAGTACTTGTCACCTTTGCGCAATACGTAGGCATCATAGCGTTCATTGGTCTCCTGATTCACTTTATAATCATCCAGCAGGGTGCGTAAAGTATCCAGCGCCCGCTTGCTTGGTATTTTCAGGATCTTGTCCGCAATACGTCCTTCACCACTTCCCAGAACACCACCCCCGACCAATACCTGCAACGCAGGCAATACATGCCCTTTCGCCTTCAGCGAAGAACCATGGAAACCAATGGAGGCAATGCCATGCTGGCCACAACTATTCATGCATCCGCTGATCTTGATACTCAGGTTCTTTTCATAGAGCAATTCAGGATATTCTTCTTCAATCAGTTCAGACAAGGCCAGGGCCGTGCCCGTACTGTTGCTGATCCCAAGATTGCAGGTATCCGTACCCGGGCAACTGGTAACGTCGGCTACACTGCCAAAACCAGCAGCCGCCAGGTTTTCCATATGAAGTACCTGAAAAATAAAGGACAGGGCCTCTTCCTTCACATACCGGAACTGCAGCCCCTGGTTGATGGTTACCCGTACATCATCGGCCACTACACCCTGAAGGGCATCTATCAGGCGACGACTGGTATCACTGCTGATGTTTCCATTGGGCACACGCACATAAACGGCAAAATAGCCATCCTGCTTCTGAGGTACCACATTGGTGGCTTTCCACCTGTCAAAGGAAAAGGCAAATTCACGGGGCAACGGGGTGGGATTAAAAACGGGCACGGGTACCACAGGCGCCGGATTATCGCGCCCGGGTATTTCATAACGGGGATAGGTAACGGCTAACTGCTCCTCTTCCACCAGCGCATTAAAGGCATCTATCCCTATTTTCTGAACAAGAAATTTAATGCGGGCCTTATGCCGACTGTTTCTCTCGCCATGCCGGTCAAATACACGAAGCACGGCCTCCAGATAAGGAACCAGTAGGTCCTCTTCCAGAAATTCATGCGTGGTGATAGCCAGGTGAGGCTGGGCTCCCAGACCACCGCCAATCAGGATCTTAAACCCTCTTTTTTCCACGCCATCCTCCACCCTTACCCGGGGAATGGCCCCCAAGTCATGCATGAAGGTGAGCGCGGTATCCTTTTCAGAGCTGCTAAAGGCGATCTTGAATTTACGTCCCATCTCCTGGCAAAAAGGCCGACGAAGAAAATACTCAAATAACGCGTGCGCATAAGGTGTTACATCAAAAGGCTCTTCGGGATCAATGCCTGCCATATCCGAGGCCGTTATGTTACGCACAGTATTGCCACAGGCTTCCCGTATGGTGATATCATCTTTTTCCAACTCCGCCCAGAGCTCCGGTGTACGATCCAAACTCACAAAATGGATCTGGATATCCTGACGCGTGGTCAGGTGCAGATTGCCGGTAGAATATTCATCCGACACCCCACAGATACGCTTCCATTGCGCCATGGTCATTTTTCCATAAGGCAACTTGATGCGCACCATTTGCACACCCGGTTGCCGTTGTCCATATACCCCACGGGCTAAGCGCAGACTGCGGAATTTCTCCTCATCCATCCGGCCCTCCCGAAAAAGCCTGATCTTCCGCTCCAGATCAAGGATGTCTTTTTCTACCAGGGGATTCTCTAACTCAGTGCGAAAACTCTGCATAACCAGGATTTAATCGTTTATAGAAAAATAAAAGGGGCGATTGTCCGCTAAGGACTTATATATAATTTAATAATCTACTTTTTAAGTAGACTATTCAAAATTAGGGGAGGATGACCTTCTTGCAAAATAATATTGTGTTATAATGAAAACTAACTTTCGTTTGTCATGCAGATTAATTTGGGTGGGGTTGTATAGTCTACTATTTTTGTAGGATACAAACATGGCCTATGTACCGCGCGATGCTCGAAGGAAAATTGGAGGCGTTGAAACAGGATGGGAGATACCGTTATTTCCTGGAAGTGAATAAGAGCGCACAGCATTTCCCTCAATTTTTTTATATCGATCCAACCGGTGTAAAACGGACTGCCGTTAATTGGTGCAGCAATGATTACCTGGGCATGAGTACCCGCGAAGAGGTGATCGGTCGATTGACTTTGGCTGCCTGCAAGTCGGGGACCGGTAGTGGGGGAACAAGAAATATTTCAGGTACCACCACCATGCATCTTGAACTGGAGAACACCCTGGCGGGCTGGCATGGTAAGGAGGCCGCGCTTTTGTTTAACGGAGCCTACCAGGCCAACCTCACCAGTTTACAAACCCTTGCCCGGCATATTGAAGGGTTGGTCTTTTTTTCGGATGAGAAAAACCATGCGTCCATCATTGAAGGGATGCGTGGGTGTCGCAATAAGAAGTTTGTATTCCGGCATAACGATATGGGTCACCTGGAATCCCAATTACAATCACTGCCATTGGATACACCCAAGCTGATTGTTTTTGAATCGGTCTATTCCATGAGTGGTACGATAGCGCCGGTGAAAGATATATTGGCCCTGGCCAAGAAATACCAGGCGCTTACCTATGTGGATGAAGTGCATGCGGTAGGATTGTATGGCCCTCAAGGTGCGGGAATACTGGAAAGGGAAGGTTTGCAACAGGAGATCGACTTATTGAACGGGACCTTGTCAAAAGCCATTGGGGTATTTGGCGGATATATAACCGGTGCCTCCTACCTCGTGGATTTTATCCGAAGCCATGCCCCGGGTTTTATTTTCACTACTTCGCTACCACCGGCAATTTGCAGCGCGGCGCAGAAAAGCATTAGCCTGATACAGGTATCTGACAGGGAGCTGTTATTTTCAAAAGTAACTGCCCTTCGCTCGGCGCTTGACCGGGAGGGAGTGATCTACCAGGATAACGCTTCTCATATCACCATTGTTCCCGTACCAGGTGCGGCGCATTGCCGCCGGGTAGCCGACCGGCTTTTGCATGAGCAGGGGGTTTATTTACAGCCCATAAACTATCCCACGGTACCGGTTGGAGAGGAATGTCTCCGCGTTATTGTTACAAACCGGCACGAAACCAAGCATATTCAACACCTGGCTTACAGTTTAAAAAAAATCTTTCATGGCAATAATCAGGTTGACCGGCCGCGATTCCACGCTTTCCCGCTGGCAGATGGAGATCGTTAGGCGGAAGATCGAATCTGTGATGCCAGGGGTAGCCGTTGAACTGGTTCTCCGTACCAGTCGGGGTGACCAACTGGCTGATGTGCCATTGCATACGGTTGAAGGAACCGATTTTTTTACTCGCGAAATCATCGACACACTTCAACGGGGCGAAGCCGATCTCGCCGTTCATTCCCTAAAGGATATGAGCAGTGCGCATTTTTTTGGCCAACACTGTTTTGCGGTGGTGGACCGGGAGGCTACGCATGATGTGGTCCTGCTTCGCAGGGGATGGGAGGAAAAGTGGCGCCAGGGAGAAACAATCGTGATTGGCACCTGTTCACCTCGTCGCGAGGAGATGGCGCTTGATTTTCTGGCCAAAGCCCTGCCCCAAACCGGTCAACCGGGTTCCATTCAATCAAAGCCCATCCGGGGAAATGTGGAAACAAGATTGCGAAAACTTCATCGGGGTGAATATGATGGCACCATACTGGCCCTGGCCGGATTAAACCGGTTATGGCCAACCATTCAGGATGAGTTTACCGGTTTTGGGTTCACCATGATGATACTGCCTCTGTTGGAATGTGTGCCGGCCCCTTGTCAGGGAAGCATTGTAGCCGAAGCATTGCCTGGAAATTCATTGGCCAGGGAGATATTGGACGCTATCAATGACCAGCAAGCCTGGGAAGATTCCCTGCGGGAGAAAATGACCGGATTGCGGTATGGACAAGGATGTTTGCAAAAATTTGGGGTAACCACCATTCACTATAATGGCCAGCGTAGCACCTATGCCGCGGGAAAAGATGAGTATGAAAATGCATTTTCCTTGTTTGCACATTTGCCTGATCCCGATTGGGAGGGTAAAGTCATTTTCTCCACCACGGACTACATGCGTGAGTTTTATGAGTATGAGTATATGGCTCCACCGGAATCCATTCAGGAACCGGTTGTTTATGTTGCCAATTATAAAAGTTTGTCAGATCCGGTGTACCGGGATCAATGGAAAAAACTCTTAACGGGGAAAAGGGTTTGGGCAGCGGGCAGTAAGACCTGGTTTGAACTTTCCAGGTGGGGTGTTTTTGTTGAAGGCTGTGCTGATGCTCTGGGGCTGGAATCCTTGTTGCCTCTATGGGAAAGTCCATTGATCGGGATATCAAAGCAGGACGTGCGGGTGATTACCCATGAGAAAGCCACAGGTATTTGGGAGGAAAAGGGATGGAAGACGGTAGCCTCCCATCGCCTGGTTCCTCAATTCAATCCCACTATCGCGAAGGAACTGGCGGAAGCAGAGGTCGTATTCTGGACCAGTGCCGGGCAGTTTGAAATATATCAGCACCTATTGCGGAATGGGGTTATTCACGCATGTCCGTTTGGGGAAACCGCCCAGCAGTTAAGGTTAGCCGGATTGGATCCGGTGATATTTCCAACCATCAAATCATTTATGCAATGGAGAAGATCTTCTATCCCATCGGTCAGCGTCGTTTAAGAACAGGGACCTTGGTGCGCGAACTGGTGGCCAATGTCCATCTTTCCCATCGTTCCTTTATCCTGCCACTTTTTGTTGAGGAAGGCTTGGCTGAACCACGAAAAGTGGAGGGCCTGCCCCAGGTGCTAGTGTACCCGGCCTCTCATATAAGGAGCGAAGTGGAAGATGCGATTCAAAAAGGCATCCGGAAATTTCTCCTATTCCCGGTACCGGCCGGGAAAACCAAAGATCATTTTGATTTTTCGTTTGCCACATCGGTTGTTCGCGATCTGAAGAATACCTTTGGCGAGGATATCTGGCTGGCAGCCGATCTTTGTTTGTGCAGTTATACTTCCCATGGTCATTGCGGGATATTGAATGAGGATGAAAGCCGGTTGGTCAACCACCTCACGGTGGATATTCTTACCCGCTATGCCCTGCAACTGGCCCAGGCCGGAGCGGATTGCATCGCCCCCAGTGATATGACCGATGGGCGTATCGCCTCCATTCGAACAGCGCTGGATGCAATCGGTAAACAGGAGGTGATGATCATGAGTTATGCCGCCAAATTCAGTTCACAATGGTATGGCCCATTTCGCGACGCCTGTCATTCCGCCCCGAAGGGAAAGGGGGCTCAGGGGTTAAAAGACAGAAAGACCTATCAGATATCCCCATTAAACAGCCAGGATGCGCTTGGCAGTGCCCTGCGAGATGGGAATGAAGGAGCGGATATCCTGATGGTCAAACCAGCCATGCATTATGCGGATATCATTGTCCGTTTGGCCGCCGAGACTCATAAACCCATTGCGGCCTATCATGTTAGCGGGGAATATGCGGCGCTTGAATTGTTGGTGGAAAATGGTTTGGCAAAAAGGGCAGAAGCCCACCTGGAGGTATGGACCTCCCTGGTTAGGGCAGGAGCTTCCATCATCATATCCTATGCCGCCAAAGAAGCCAAACATTGGATCGAAAGCCAGGAATATTAGAATTACCTTGCACCAAGCGGACTATATGAAGAAAGAAAAGAACGTACTGTATCCCGTATTTCTGAAGCTGGAAAATTTAAACACACTGCTGGTGGGAGCGGGTCATGTAGGACTGGAAAAACTCCAGGCCCTGCTTACCAATTCTCCCGAAGCGCCTATCACCATTGTTGCCCCCCAGGTGATGGATGAAGTTCACAAATTAATAGCCAGGCATCCGCAGTGTACCCTTTACCAACGGTGTTTTGAACCGGGTGACCTTGAAAACAGGGACCTGGTCATACTCGCTACCGACGATCGTGGCCTGCATGAGGAAGTAAGGGATATGGCCAAGGAAAAAGGGGTGCTGGTCAATGTGGCGGATACACCTGATCTCTGTGATTTCTACCTCGGAAGCATCGTACAAAAAGGCAATCTGAAGATCGCCATATCCACCAATGGGAAATCACCCACCATGGCCAAACGGATCCGGGAAGTGTTGCATGACCATCTGCCGGGTGAATTGGATGATGTCATTGAAAACCTGCACAAGGTCAGGAATAAACTGGAAGGTGATTTTTCCTATAAGGTTAAAAAGTTGAATGAAATCACAAGGGTTTTATCCGAGAATGATAATGTGCAAAATGGAAAGCGGTGGCGACAGATCGCTACTTACTCCCTGATCGGCTTTGCCTTGATGCTGATCGGGCATTTTGTTTTTTCTTATATCCCTTTCCGGCAATTGACCGATGAAACCGTGGCCTGGTATAAAACCCTTGACCCTAACTTTCACTGGATGGTTCTCGCCGGTTTCCTGGCGCAAATGGTGGATGGGGCTACCAGTATGGGATATGGTGTCACCAGCTCAATTGTTCTGCAAACAGCCCAGGTAAGCCCCGCCGCTATCAGTGCCGGTATCCACACCGCCGAAATGTTTACCAGTGGCGCATCCGGATATAGCCATTACAAGTTTGGGAATGTCAATAAGAAATTATTTAAGGCGCTTGTCATCCCCGGGGTAATCGGGGCCGTGATCGGGGCCTTGTTACTGGTATATTTTGATGATACCCATTTGAGATACCTGCGTCCTGTCATGGCCTGCTATACCCTTTTGCTGGGCATACGCATTTTCACCAATGCCTTTCGTCCCGTAGATACCAAACGCAAATTCAAAAGATATGGGTGGCTGGCCGGCGCCGGAGGCTTTCTCGATTCCTTTGGAGGGGGTGGGTGGGGACCAATCGTTACCTCAACGCTGATCACGAAAGGACGTACACCCCGGTATGTAGTTGGTTCGGTCAGTCTTACCGAGTTTTTTGTTACCCTCGCCAGCGCGTTTACCTTTTTTACCCTTATCGGCGTACAAAACTGGCAGGTCATCCTGGCCCTGGTGATTGGTGGCGTCATTGCCGCCCCCATTGCCGCCCGCCTGGCGGGAAAACTACCGCGCAAAGCCTCCTTCCTTCTCCTGGGAACCGTGGTGATCCTCTGGAGTACCAGGATTCTGATCAAGATTTTTTAAAAAATCAAGAAAATTTATTAGTCTATAAAATTTGTAGACTATATTTGCCCCGGCTCTTTTGTTTTTGCTCTTGCTTGCTCTGCTATTTTTTTATCTTTTTAGTCTACAAAAATAGTAGACTAATAATTAATAGAGATTATTTCAAAACCAGTCAGTATGAGAAAGTTCATTTTATTCTTAAGCGCAGGGATTTTTTTGGCATCGGGAGTTTGGGCACAATCAGCAATACGGGGTAAGATCAGGACAGAGGAAGGTCAGGCAGCGGCAGGTGCTTCGATATTGGTAAAAGGGACAGGGCAGTTTGCTTTGGCCGATACAACCGGATTTTTTTCGCTCCAGGTAAAGAAACCGTTGCCGGTTATTTTATATATCAGTCTTGTAGGATATGGGGGTGTGGAGTATGAGGTAAATGATTCCAATCATGATTCTTTTCTTGTCACGCTCACAAACAATCAGATCATGGGGAATATTGTGGTCACCAGCCGGCGGCGCCGGGAGACCGCTCAGGATATTCCGATTCCCATTACCGTGGTGGGAGGCAGCACCATTGATGAATCTGGTTCATTTAATGTGAACAGGGTAAAGGAGTTGGTACCCACGGTGCAATTATATTCTTCGAATCCCCGTAACACCACGCTTAATATCCGGGGATTGGGTTCCACTTTTGGGTTAACGAATGATGGCATTGATCCGGGTGTTGGCTTTTATGTGGATGGAGTGTATTATGCGCGTCCGGCCGCCACAACCCTGGATTTTATTGATATTGACCAGATCGAGGTCCTGCGTGGACCACAGGGTACCTTGTTTGGAAAGAACACGACTGCCGGGGCTTTTAATATTACCACCCGCGCCCCCCGGTTTACCGCAGGCGCGCATTTTGAACTGAGTTATGGCAACTATGGTTTTGTTCAGGCAAAAACATCGGTTACCGGTCCGCTTGGGAAAAAATGGGCTGGTCGTCTTTCATTTTCCGGAACACAACGTGATGGGGTTTTGACCGATGTAAATACGCAGAAAGGTGTGAATGACCTGAATAATTTTGGGGTAAGGGGGCAATTGCTTTTTAAACCTTCGGAGCAGGTGGAAATTACTTTTGTGGGAGATGCTTCCCGCCAGCGCCCTAATGGCTATGCCCAGGTGGTGGCGGGTGTGGCACCCACTTTGCGTGCGGCTTATCGCCAGTTTGAGCGGATCATTGCCGATCTGAACTATGATCTTCCCAGCCGCAATCCTTTTGACCGTCTTATTGACCACAATACCACCTGGCGTTCGGGAAATGACCTGGGTGGTGCTTCTGTGAATGTTGATTTCAAGATCGGTGGTGGTACGCTTACCAGCACTTCAGCCTGGCGTTACTGGGTTTGGGACCCGTCCAATGACCGCGACTTTACGGGTTTGCCGGTTCTTACCTTATCGCAGGCACCTTCCAGGCACCAGCAGTGGACCCAGGAGGTTCGGTATGCAGGTGATATCTCCAATAAACTGAGTGGGGTGGCGGGGTTGTTTTTTATTGGGCAGGACCTGAAAACAGATCCCTACCATACCGAGGAATCCGGGGCGGCACAATGGAGGTTTTCCCAGAGTACAACTTCCAGTAACTGGTCCACACCGGGTTTGTTTGAAGGCTATGGTATTCGCACCACTTCCCGGTTAAGATCGACCGGCGCTGCCGTGTTTGCACAGGTTGACTGGGAACTCCTTCCATTTTTTCATGTGCTGCCGGGTTTGAGATATAATTATGATAAAAAAGATGTGAACTATCTGCGTCAAACTTATGGTGGCCTGCAAACAAGCGACCCGGCCCTGTTGGCACTCAAACGACAGGTATATTCTGATCAGGCCTTTGATGCCAAAGCCAGTGAAAGTAATTTCTCAGGTCAGTTAACAGTAGCTTATAAACCCTCCAGCCGGTTAAATGCCTTTGCCACTCTGTCTACGAGTTATAAACCGGTGGGTGTGAACCTGGGTGGTTTACCTACGGCGAATGGCGAGGTATTGGTAGAACTGGCGAGGATCAAACCGGAGTATGTGACCCATACGGAAGTGGGGGTAAAAACACATCCCAATGAAAAGACCACGTTCAACCTGGTATTTCACCGGACAAGGATCAGGGATTACCAAACCAATGTGCAGACAGCCGAAGTAGGGGTGAACCGTGGTTATTTGGCCAATGCGGAAAAAGTACAGGTATTGGGGGTGGAATGGGATGGTAGTTATTATGCCTCTTCTCATTTCTCGTTAACCGCTTCCCTGGCTTATACCGAAGGAAAGTACTTGCGGTTTACCAATGCCCCGGTTCCGCTCGAAGAAACGGGCGCTGCATCGGCCTATAAAGATATTTCAGGACAAACCCTGCCAGGCATTTCCAAATGGTCGGGATCATTGGGGGGCGAACTTCAATCCGGGGTCAGAAAAGTACTGGGCCGGTTTAACGGGAAGTTCTTTTTCGCGACAGATGTATTTTTCCGCTCCTCGTTTTCTTCCAGCCCCAGTCCATCAGCCTACCTGAACATAGATGGGTATGTCTTGGTCAATGCCCGGGTGGGGTTCCGTGCCTCCGAGGGACTATCCTTTTTTGTATGGGGACGGAATATACTGGACAAGGATTATTTCGAACAGTTATTACCGGCAGCGGGTAATGCCGGTCATTATGCGGGCGTATTGGGTGACCCGGCTACCTATGGTATCACCTTACGTTTTGATATAGGCAGTAAATAAAAACGGCATTAGAATTTTCAGGGCAAGCAAATGTTGGCAAGCGTCCTGTTAACGTCTAGGTTTTAGTAAGCCATGTAAACAACCAGATCCCATCATCGATCATAGGGAAATGGAGATATCTACGACTTCCACTTAGCTAATTGTGCCAATGTGGCCCGCAGGTCCTTGGGGAGTGGGGCGGAAACTGTCCAGTTATTTCCAGAGAGTTCAAGTAGCGACAATTCACTCGCATGAAGGGCCAGGCGGTTAAGCAGCGGTCTCTCTTCTTCTTCCTTGCGGGAGAGATTGAATTTCTTTTTTATGGTAGAAAGTAGAACGGGTTTTCCATCCCCATAAACCGGATCAACTGCCAGGGGATGCCCCAGGTCCTTCATGTGCACCCGTATCTGGTGGGTACGACCGGTGTGGATTTGAAACTTCATCCAGGTATAAGGCCCCAATTCTTCCAGCACTTCATAATCCGTAATGGCCTCCTTACCGGTTCGGTGAATGGTCATGGTTCCTCTTTTTATCGGGTGTTCGGCAATGGGGGCTTCAATAGTTCCTGATGGGGAAGGGGGTTGGCCTAATACCAGTCCAAGGTAGATTTTCCTTGTTTCGCGCTTCTCAAATTGAAGCGAAAAATGCCGGTGGGCTTCTTCATTCTTCGCGAATAATATCAATCCGCTGGTGTCACGGTCAATCCGGTGCACAACAAATATCTCCCCATATTTCTCCCGGAGTATCGTTTTTAAGGAAGGTTCTTTTCCCTCACGGTCGGGAATGGAAAGAACACCGGAGGGCTTGTTCAACACTACCGCGTCATCGGTCTCTGCTATGATCCATTCACTGATCCGCATCTTATCGGCCTTTTCCAAAATGTTTGAGGTCACGGATTTCTTTCTCGGATAAATACCGCCATTTGCCCCTGTCCACATTTTTCTTTGTCAACCCGGCAAATACCACCCGGTCAAGCCCCTTCACATCATACTTTAAATGTTCGAAGATCCGGCGTACGATACGGTTGCGTCCGCTGTGGATTTCTACACCAATCTGTTTCTTGTCTTTGGCATCGGTATAAGCAATCGCATCTACGGTAACCGGTCCATCCTCAAGCGTCAATCCGTTCAGGATCCTTTCGAAATCCTTTTGCTCCAGCGGTCTGTCGAGGGTAACCGCATAAACCTTTTTGATCTCATGACTGGGGTGGGTCAGTTGCTGGGACAGGTTACCATCATTGGTCAGCAGTAAAACCCCGGAGGTATTTCGATCAAGACGACCTACCGGGAAGATCCGGACAGCAGGCGCATTGCGCAACAATTCAAATACGGTTTTCCGGTTTTGCGGGTCATCGGTCGTGGTTATATAATCCTTGGGTTTATTGAGAAGAATGTAGATCAGGTTTTTTTCCAGTTGAACCTTTTTCCCATTCACCCTTACTTCATCTTTTGACGTCACTTTATGCCCCGGCTCCATCACCACCTGACCGTTCACTTTCACCTTTCCTTCCTTTACCAGGATGGCTGCATCGCGACGGGCACATACCCCGCTATGGGCAATAAATTTATTCAGGGGCATTTGCCCGGTATTTTCTTTGGGAGTTGTTGTAGAAGGGGGAGGAGTAAAGGTCTTTTTTTCCGCTTTCTTTTTTTCAAAAAAATCCTCGCGTTCTTTCTTCCATTTTCTTTTTTCCTGGCGGAATTCTTCTTTTTTGGCGGCGTTACTCTTTACTTTCTTGAACTTGTCAAAGGCCGCGGAGCCTGATTTCTTTTTCATAATAGTGCTGTTTTACAACAGGAATGGCGCGAAGGTAAGGAAAAATAGTTTGGGGCAGGGGTTTGGTCTTCGACCCAAGCCTCAGGCCTTATTCGCTAATTGCCCACAGGCGGCGTCAATGTCTTTGCCGCGGCTGCGTCGCAAACGGGCATTGACCCGGTTCTTTTCCAGGTAGTTCATAAAGGCCTCCACTTTGTCCTCTTCCGGTTTTTGGAAGGATGCAAAATCAATCGGGTTGTATTCAATGATATTGATGAGGTCAGCGGGTACCTGGCGGTAGATCTTGATCAGCTCATCTGCGTCTTTAAGAGAGTCATTAAAATCTTTGAACAAAATGTATTCAAAGGTGATCTCGTTCTTTGTTTTTTTATAAAAATAGTTGAGCGCTTCTACGAGTGACTGTATATTGTTGGTGTCATTGATCGGCATGATCTCATGACGTTTCTTGTCGTTCGCGGCATGAAGCGAAAGCGCCAGTTTGAATTTTACATTGTCGTCGCCCAGTTGTTTGATCTGTTTCGCCACACCGGCGGTGGACACGGTAATGCGACGCGGGCTCATCGCCAGGCCATCCGGCGCGGTGATTCGCTCAATGGCCTTTAGTACATTCTTATAGTTCAGCAGGGGTTCGCCCATGCCCATGAATACAATATTTGTCAGTTTCTTCCCATGGATCCTTTCACTCTGTTGATTGATCAGCACCACTTCATCATAGATCTCGTCAAAGTTCAGGTTCCTTTTGCGGTCGATATAACCGGTGGCGCAAAACTTGCAGCTCAGGCTGCAACCGATCTGGGAGGATACACAAGCTGTTTTTCGCTCCTCGGTAGGTATAAGCACCCCTTCTACCAGGTGCCCATCATGGGTTTTGAACCGTGATTTGACCGTACCATCGGCGCTGTACTGGGTGGCATCGATGGATAAGGCCGGCAGGGTGAATTCTTCCGCCAACTTCTGGCGCAGGTCTTTCGACAGGTTGGTCATTTCCTCAAAACTATGGGCATGTTTCATCCAAAGCCATTCCCAGATCTGCTGGGCACGAAACTTCATTTCGCCCAGGTTATCGGTGTATTCCTGTACCTGGTCACGGGTTAAATGTCGGATGTTCTTCTTTTCGGCCATTTGGCAAAGGTACGCCTTCACGGGAAGTTAATTTGGAAGGATAGGGGCGAAATCTTAATTTTTGAAAAATTTGATTATGAGAAAACCCTTCTTACTGTTCTTATTTCTTGTTTCCCTGGGTATTGCCACCCAAGCCCAGGATAAACCCGACTCCCTGAAAGAATATGCCGGCGTGTATGTATTTCCCGATGGAAGCGTAGTGCCCGAAGTGGAAGTGATCCTGAATGACACCACCCTGACCATAAATTCCTCAGCCGGCTCCTCCCTGCTTGTCAAACAGGATAAGGATCTTTATACCATTGTGGAGTTCAGTGGTACCGCCTTATTTAAAAGAAACGAGGCAGGCAAAGTAGTGGCTGTCCATATTGAAGCAGGGGGGTATATCCTTGATGGAACCAAGAAAGAAACCAGTTTTTGGATTCGTCCTGCTAAAAAATAATAATAATGCCAATAGCTGGCAGTCACTGACTGCCGGCTATTAGTTGCTGATGTTGAAAGTAATCTTTTGTTTGACCAGGGTATCCACGGGCTTGCCATCAATTTCCACTGGTTTCCATTTCTCAACTGTGGCTAATACACGAATCGCTTCTTCCTCCATTCCATAACCATGATTGGTCATGGAGATAAAATCTTCTGCCACACCATTCGCCTTTACAATAAATTCCACTTCAACCTCGTACACTCCTTTAGGCGCTTTGTATTGAAGGGGAACTTTCAGGTCGAGGTTTTTTTTCAGGTATTTGCTCCAGGCTTTCTCGCCACCGGGATAGGTAGCCAGGGGTATCTCTGGTTCATCCATGACGATGGCGGGTGGAGTAAAGAGAACTTCTTCTTTTACGCCTTCCTCATCTGTAACAGATGGCCTTTCCTCATCTTTCTTTGCCTCGGCAAGTTCCTTGATCTTGCTGCCGGACATTTCAATAATATTGACCAGTATTTCCAGGCTATTCAAAGACGGGTCCGAAAATTTCAGTTCCACTTCCGAGAGAATCGCATTGTCTTTGAAATCGCCACCCGTTACCGTTAACTTATCAAACAGGTCAAGCACAGCCATGGGACCATCCTCACTGGTCCTGCCCATCTTTCCACTCAGTATGGGCCCCAGGAAACTCATCACGGTTTTCATGTCAAGGCTCATCGCCATAGGGAGGTTCCCATATTTCTCCCCAAATTCTTTCAGAGCGGGGTTTGATTTATTCTCCTGGAAGGCCTTCAGGGATTCTTCTGAAAAACTCATCACAAATATTCCATCCTTTATTTCCATGACCGGATTAAAATCCATTTTTTTGGCCGGAGGAGGTGCCGGATAGGCTATGCCTTCGTCATCGATCTCCTTTACCTCAATATCTGTCGTATCCGTTACCGCCACGGTATCAACATATTCTTCTTTGGTAATTTCGTACGAGGTATCTATTGACCATTCCCCATTCCCCATCACCTGGGCAGCTCGGAGGCTGTCCTTCTTACTCTTTTCCCTGGCGATGTAGAGCCGAAGGGTATCCACCAGCCTGTTCATTTTCTTTTCATCCTTTACCGTAGCAGCGATGAAAATTTGTATGTCGGAAAAAGGATTTCTATTGACTTCCTCCGCTTCTCCGTTGGGCTCCTTGGGTTTATCCGGAATGTTAACGACCATCAATATGTCCCCCATCAGGGCTTCGGAAAAATCCTCCAATTGGAAATCCGCTTTTTTCAGGGCCCCATTCACTATTTGCCCCATGCCGTTATGGTTCATGAATTGTTCAATGCCTTTCATGTTCATGGAGAAGTTCATTACCATCAGGGGATTACCCGCCGGCACTTTCTGCAGCAGGGCGGTGTTCATCTTTTTCCCATACATGTTCTTCAGAAAAGGAGCCAGGCTGTCACCGGGCCACTGCATGGTTCGGGAGACAATCTTCCCATTTTCAAAATCAATCAGGGTAGCTTTACGGGTATCCTTATTGATCATTTCCCAGTCCAGGTCATTAAACGCTTTGGGTTTACCCTTTTTGGAAAGGTTAAGTTTGCCATTTGACCAAATACGGATATCAGACTGTTGCCGCATCAGGTACAGAAACCTTTTGTCGGCCATTAACCCGTAATTATTTTCCACAGTCAGTAAACTGGTCAATTGTTTGATGAGAGTCGTGGAGGCCGATTTCGACATTCTTTTTTCCGCCTTGTTTTTTCCTTTTTCTTTTTCGCCGGGCGAAACACGAAACACAAATTGCTTGCTGTTCCAGGCCAGGCCAAAGTCTTTTTCAAGAATAAAATGGGCATTGGCCATCTCTGTTACCGAAAATTGTTTCTCACCGGATTTTAGCATCGAGAGAAATTTAGCCTGGTCGGAAAGAAGGCCACTGACAAGAAAAAAGTTAGCAGGGTCGTCCGGGTCCTTTGGGTTCATATACACGGCGATCCATAAACCTGAATTAAAATCAACCCCTGTCTCGGCCGGTGATTCTGCCATCTTTCGCATGGATTGTGGCATGTCGCCTAAGATGTATTGGAAGAAGTCGCGCTGGGTAATGGAAGACCAGGGGAGTTTCTTGCCCAACCGCCCAAAGTCAATATGCATGACCAGTTGGGCATTGTCAGGGATGGAAATCGGTGGTACCTGTTGGCCAAAAAGGATCGACTGGGTAAGGAGGGCGCAAATAACCAGGCGCCATTTTCTCATGTGTTTCATAAAAAGGTTTAAAAATGATGATTTACAAGTCCCTCAAACGAGTAGGAAACTTGTTCTCCGGTGGCCAGTTCTTTCAGGTTGCAGGTTTGATTATTTAATTCCTGGGCTCCGATGGTGACCACAAAAGGTATATTTTTCTTATCGGCGTATTTAAACTGTTTATCCAATTTAGCAGATTCGGGGAAGACCTCACAAGCCACCCCTTTATTTCTTAACCGCATGGCCAGATTGAGCGCGGTTTTTGATTCCGCCTCTCCCATGTTCACAAAGAGTACCCTTGTACCACCTGCTACTTCGGGGGGGAAGATTCCAAGTTCTTCCATTACATCATAGATGCGGTCAACGCCAAAGGAGATACCCACTCCCGGTATGCCCGGAACGCCAAATGTGCCGGTGAGGTCATCGTACCGTCCACCACCACCAATGCTTCCGATCTTTACCGAGTCAGGGGCTTTTACTTCAAAAATGATCCCGGTGTAATAGTTTAATCCCCTGGCCAGGGTAGGGTCTGGTACGATGGGGATGGATGGATCGGGAAGATTGTCAAATATATATTCGAGTTCACCGATTCCCTTTTTCCCGTTTTCTGTGTATCCGATCAGGGTTTTTAAACCCGAAATGATCTCTGATCTGTTGCCTTTTATTCCCAGGTATCTTTCAATGAGCGCAATGGCTTCGCCGGGTAAGTTCTTTTGAACCAGTTCTTCCTTTACTTTTTCCAATCCGATCTTGTCCAGCTTATCGATAGCCACCGTGATATCGGTCATCCGGTCCTGACCACCACACACTTCCGCCAGGGCTGCCAATATCTTGCGGGAATTGATCTTGATGGTATAACCGGTTAAACCAAGCCGGCTAAGCGCTTCATGGTAAATGGAAGCCAGTTCCAGTTCATTCATCAAAGAAGTACTTCCCACCACATCCGCGTCACACTGATAGAATTCCCGGTACCGGCCTTTTTGGGGACGGTCGGCCCTCCAGACCGGTTGCACCTGATATCTTTTAAAAGGAAATACCAGTTGCCCCTGGTTCATGGCCACATAACGGGCAAAGGGAATGGTAAGGTCATACCGCAGGGCCCTTTCGGTGAGGTTCTTGTCGTTTTTTCCGGTAAGGACTTTTTGAAAGGCTTCGCTTGCTTTTTGCAGGTTCTTGGGATCGTTCAACCCGTTGTTAAGGATCTTGAAAATGAGTTTATCCCCTTCATCCCCGTATTTACCCATCAGGGTATCCAGGTTTTCCATGGCAGGCGTTTCCAGGGGCTGAAAGCCATACAGTTCAAATACAGCCTTGAGGGTGGAGAAAATAAACTGTCTTTTTCGAACCACTTCCGGGCCAAAATCGCGTGTGCCTTGTGGGAGGGAAACCTGGGGTTTTGCCATGGCCGCAAAGATAGACCATGATTTTGGGATTTTATAAGCCGCGGTGTTTTCTGATCAGGGCTTCACAGGCTTCATCAATCATTTTATAAACCTCATGATATCCAGGTTCAGGACCATACCAGGGGTCGGGCACTTCCAGGTTTTTTCCCGGGTGAAGTTCATTCATCAGCAGGTCGATCTTTTCGGCGTTGAATTTTGTTTTCGCGATCCTTTTCACATCATCCAGCACATCTTCCCCCATGACATAGATCCGGTCATAGCGGTCAAAATCCTCCGCCCGCATCCGCCTCGAACGTTGGTGCCCGATGTCGATGCCATTGAGCCTGGCTACTTTTTGAGAAAGATGATGGGGCGCTTCTCCATCATGATATCCATTGGTGCCTGCGCTATCTATTGTCCAGGTTAGGCCAGCCTTGGCGGCCTTATGTTGAAGGATGCCTTCGGCCAACGGGGAGCGACAGATATTGCCAAGGCACACCATAAGTATTCGCATGGTACTTGTTAAGATTGTTTTATTCCGGCGCCAAAATTATGGAATCCTATCGCTAATGTATCTCATGAAAAAGTATAGCCATGACTAATTCGGAGATCCTGAAAGCGGATATGCTGGATATTATTTTCGAGCACCGCAACAAAGCTTACGGCGCTTATGCCTTACGCCGCGATTACAACAGCCGGCTCATCAGGGCGATGATTACCACCTTCCTGGGGGCCGGACTTTTATTCACCCTGAATTCCCTTGGTGAACGGAACAATGGAATGGCCATCATGCATGAACGTGATAGCGTAAAGCTGACGGCTATTGAAATACCCAAGGAGAAACCCCGGGAGCCGGAAAAGGAAAAGCCCAAACCGGTTGAACCTGTGAAGCAGGTTAAAAGTGTTAATCAGATCAAGATCGTAGATGATAACGAGGTCGCGGATATGCCAGACAGGGATATGCTGGACGAAGCCCTTGTGTCGAATCAAACGGTGGATGGAAAACCACCTGCTGATCCCAATCAGAAATTGGGGGATGGCAATGTCAACCTGAGTGGAAAGGAACCGGAGAAGCCAGACCAGCCTACTGTATTTGGTCCAAGTTTTGCCCCTTCCTATCCTGGCGGAGATGAAGCAATGATGAATTTTTTGCGCAAAAACCTTCGCACACCCGATAACCTGGAGCCGGGTACACAGGTTACGGTGCTGATCAAGTTCATGGTGGATCGGGATGGCCGGATTTCCCAATGGGAAATTGTGAAAAGCGGCGGGTCGGAATTGGATAAAGAAGTGATCCGGGTAGTGCGAAAGATGCCAGCCTGGAACCCGGGAAAACAAAATGGGCAGGAGATTTCCATGTATTTCACCCAACCCGTCACTTTTGTGGGCCTGGAAGAGTAATTTTTCTTTATCTTTCCACCCCTCGTTCAACTAAAACAGGACTGATCAGTGGAAAATGAAAGCAAATCCCCCGATTTATCTATACGGGTTATTTACAATATCGTAATGGGGTTATTGTGGACCGGACTGGGTGTTGTGATATTGTTTAGAAAGCAATTTAACCTTAGTCTCAACTACCGGTTTGAACAAGATCCCATTTTACTAGGCATTTTTGGTGGAATCGCCATCCTGTATGGCGGTTTTCGCCTTTTCAGGGCCTTTCAAAGAAAAAGAAAGTGAATAAAAGTTGGCGTAAATACCAATTGACCGGAAACCGGTGGATGGCCTATCTTTTTATGTTTAGCAGCCTGGCTTCATCCTGTGGTAACCAGGAGGAACAAAAACCAGTTCCTTCCGATACCCGTAAATCTGGTACGATCACGGTGAGCGCGGATGAATCTTTTAAACCCATTATCGATTCGCATATCCAGGTATTTGAATCAGACAATACAGCGCGGATCAATGTGCAATATAAACCAGAAGCTGCCTGTTTGGAAGACTTGCTGAATGACAGCGTGCGTATGGTGATCGTGGCCAGGGCAATATCCCCGGCGGAAAAGCAATTGATCGTGGATTCGCTAAAGACGGTAACTACCCAAATGACCATGGCCTATGATGCTATAGCTGTGGTCGTTAACCCTTCATCTGAATTCAAGCAGTTCACGATGGAAGAGATCAAACAGGTGCTTACCGGGAAATTTAAGAAAAATTTAATCCCGGTTTTTGACGGTCTTCGTGCAACCAGTACGATCAGTTTTATCATCGATTCAGTGTTGAGGGGTGATACGCTGACCAAACAGGCGGTAGCCGCCAATACCAGCGAACAGGTGATTGACTATGTTGCTAGAACAAAGGACGCCATCGGTTTTCTGGGGGTAAGCTGGGTGGGAAATCCCGAAGACCCGAAACAAGAAAGTTTTTTGAAAAAAGTGGACCTGGCCTTATTACAGAGTAAGGACGACCCTACGGACTATATAAAGCCCTGGCAGGCAAACATTTATACTGGCAGGTATCCCATGATCCGAAGGATTGTCTATATTCTGAAGGAAACGCATAGCGGATTAGGGCACGGTTTTGCAGATTTTATGTTGGGAGAGAGGGGGCAGTTGATATTCAAACGATCCTATTTGCTCCCCGCGAAGATGCAGTTCAATATCCGCCGGGCCGCGGTTCGTGAATAAAGAGAATTAGCTATTTTTATACACTTCTAATTTTTGAAATTTTAAAGCAATGAAGAGAAAACAACTGGTATTACTTGTAGCCGGATTTCTGGGGGTGGCAAGCCTCCGTGCCCAGTCCATCCAGGAAGGGGTCGGCGACCTGTACAAACAGCGCTATAAGAGTGCCAAAGCCGTTTTTGAAAAGTTGATCGCTGCCAATCCGAACAACCTGGAAGCTATTTACTGGATGGGTCAGACCATGATCCTTTCTGAGAACGTGGAAGGTGCCAAGGCGCTGTATGAAAAGACATTGGGTACCAATGGCAATGCCCCCCTGATACTGGTGGGTATGGGTCATGCGGAACTGTACGACAAATCAAAGACAAATGAAGCCCGGCAGCGTTTTGAAACCGCGCTGACCATGACCGTCAATAAGAAAAAAGGAAACGACCCTGAAATACTGAATGCCATCGGCCGCGCCAATACAGATGCCAAATACGGCGACCTGGCCTATGCCATCGAAAGGCTGAAAGAGGCTGTTGACAAAGAATCTAAAAACCCCGATATTTTTATCAACCTGGGTAACGCTTATCGGAAAGCCTTCCCCGGTCAGGCCGGTGGAGAAGCCTACCAGGCTTACCAGAATGCCGTAAAGCTGAACAACAAGTTCGCTATTGGGCACTATCGCACAGCCAAATTATTTGAAACCCAGAAGAACTGGATCGTGTGGACCGAGCACATGAACAACGCCGTTGATGCAGACCCCACTTTTGCCCCGGCCTTTTACGACCTCTATTACTATTTCCTGGGTACAGGCAACTTTGACAGGGCTGAAGAATATGCCCGTAAGTATATTGAGAATGCCGACCCCGATATCAATAATATCTATTTCAAGGTTCAAACCCACTATGCCAAAAAAGAGTTTGATGAGGCCATTGAAGACGCCAAGGCGATGATCAATGCCAACGACCCTGAAATGAAACCCAAGGTGTACAAGATGATCGCCTATTGTTTGGTAGGCAAAGGAGATACCGTTGGGGCCAAAGAATATGTGGATACCTACTTTAAGAAAGAAAAAGAAGACAATCATATTTCTGAAGATTATAAACTCAAGGCCCTGGTTTACCTGAAAGTTCCGGGCCAGGAAAATGAAGCCTTCAACGCCATCCTGGAGGGAGCCAAACTGGATACTTCCCTCCAGAGTAAGATCGCTACGTTGAAAGAAGGCGCAGATGTATTCAAAAAGGCCAAGAACCGGTGTAAAGCAGCCGAGTTGTTCTATGAGGCGTATAAACTTACCCCCGCACCCAACCAGCGCGATGTATTTGACCCAGGTCTGGAATACTATTTCTGTGGCAACTATCCAAAGGCCATTGAAATGTTCTCCAAATACGCCGAAACATGGCCTGAGGAAATTTATGGATGGCAATGGAAGTACAATGCCGAAAGGGCCAGCGATACGGCCATGACGGTGGGTGAATTTGCCAAAACCGGGGTGAAGTTGCTGGAAGTATTGTATAAGGACTCTGTAAAGAACAAATCCACCATTTTGTCAACCCTGGCGGTACTGGCCACTTACCATGTAAACTCGGAGATCGGGAAAGACCTGCCCAAAGCGGTCGAATACCTGGAAAAATACCTGTTCCTGGACCCCGCCAATGAAAACATCCGTAAGAATGTGGATATGATCCGGAAATCGATAGGGAATGGCGCTTCTGCCAGACCCAACGGATCGGGTTCGGGCCCCCGCAACAAATAGAAGTGTATCTCTTCATAGCTGAAAGCCAGTGGACTTTTTTAAAGCCATTGGCTTTTTTGTTTTTATGGTATTTTCCGACCCCTGCCTTATTTTTGCTCACCGATTACCTGGAATAACTATGCTTAACGATTTACCTACTGATTTCTCTGCTTACTTATTGGGTATCAATACTACCGGAAGCTATATCCCGGTTGCCCTCCAGATGGGTATCGTTGTTGGCCTGATCGGTTTCCTGCTGTGGGCCACCCACCTGCTGGGCCCCAGGCGAAAAACAGCCGATAAACTCCAAACCTTTACCAGCGGTATCGAATCTCACGGGGAGGCCCGACAGCCCATGGCCATCAAATATTTCCTGGTTGCCATCCTGTTTGTCCTTTTTGACGTGGAAGTCATCTTCTTTTACCCCTATGCGGTGAATATGAAATCACTGGGCTGGCCAGGCTTCTTTGCCGTATTGATGTTTGTAGGCTTTTTCTTATGCGGATTCATTTATATCGTAAAAAAAGGCGCCCTGAAATGGGAGGATTGAACCTGTGTGACCGGTGTATGTTATGATAGGGGGATATCCCTCTTCATTTCGAATAAATCAAATTGCCAATGCGTCCTGTATCATTTAATATAACACCCAAGAAACTCGAATCGGATATTTCCGTGGTCAATATGCCCGACGGATACCAGGGAGAGGGCTTTTTTGCCGCCAAACTGAGCGATGTGGTCGGCCTGGCCCGGAAAAATTCCATCTGGCCCCTGCCTTTTGCCACATCCTGTTGTGGTATCGAGTTTATGGCCACCATGGCCTCCCACTACGACCTGTCCCGTTTTGGAGCTGAAAGGGTGGGCTTCTCACCCCGCCAGTGCGACCTGCTGATGGTCATGGGAACCATTGCCAAGAAAATGGGCCCCGTGGTAAAACAGGTCTATCTCCAAATGGCGGAACCTCGCTGGGTCATGGCCGTTGGAGCCTGCGCCTCCAGCGGAGGTATTTTTGATACGTATTCCGTTTTACAGGGAATTGACCAGGTGGTGCCTGTAGATGTATATGTGCCCGGTTGCCCCCCCAGACCCGAAGCCATCATCGATGGGTTTATGCGGATCCAGGACCTGGTTGGCAATGAAAGCATCCGCCGGAGAAACAGTACGGAATATAAGGCGCTGCTGGAGAGCTATGGGATCATGTGATGATTTGTAATTTGATGACCTGAAATTTTGAAAATGTCCTTGACCACAGACCACATAAAACAACGGCTTACAGAGAAATTTGGAGAACAGATCAGCTCCATGGAGGAGTCTTATGGCATGTTAACGATTGAAGCACCCAAGGAAATCAACCTGAAGGTGCTTAATTTTTTACATGACGAAGAAGACCTGGCTTTTCGTTTCCTGACCGACCTTACCGGCGTGCACTACCCCGATAAAAAAGGAAGTGAACTGGCGGTGGTTTATCACCTGCACAACCTGGTGGAAAATGTTCGCCTGCGCTTCAAAGTATATACCGCGGTTGAAACACCGGAGGTATTTACCGCTACCGGGCTTTTTTCTTCCGCCAACTGGATGGAACGGGAAACCTATGATTTCTTTGGGATCCGTTTTGTAGGACATCCCAACCTGAAGCGGATACTGAATGTGGATGAAATGGACTATTTCCCCCTGCGAAAGGAATACCCGCTGGAGGATCAGACCCGTAGGGATAAGGATGACGAAATGTTTGGACGATAACCCATACCGAAAATGTCAGAACACATTAAACTCCCGGAAGGGAGCATAGAGAAACAGACCATTACACTCAACCTGGGGCCCACCCACCCGGCCACACACGGCGTGTTTCAGAACATCCTGGAACTGGACGGAGAAAGGGTTGTCTCCGCTGAGCAAACGGTTGGGTATATCCACCGGGCTTTTGAAAAGATCGCCGAAAGAAGACCTCTTTACCAGATCACCCCGCTGACCGATCGTCTGAACTATTGCAGCAGCCCCATTAATAATATGGGCTGGCATCTTACCTGTGAAAAGTTGCTCGGAGTAAAGCCCCCCAAGCGGGTGGATTATCTGCGTGTCATCATCATGGAACTGGCCCGCATCGCCGATCACCTTATTTGCAACTCGATTGTAGGGGTTGACACCGGCGCTTATACCGGGTTCCTCTACGTGATGCAATACCGCGAGTTGATCTATGAGATATACGAGGAAGTTTGCGGCTCAAGGCTCACCACCAATATCGGCCGCATCGGTGGGTTTGAACGTGATTTCAACCAGATTGCCTTTGATAAAATCGAAAAATTTTTAAAAGAATACCCGGCCGTTTTGAAAGAGTTCATCGGACTTTTTGAACGCAACCGGATCTTTATGGAACGCACCCAGGGTTCTGGAGGCATCTCCGCCGAGCGCGCCCTCAACTATGGGTTTACCGGACCCAATCTTCGCGCCGCCGGCGTGGACTATGATGTTCGGGTGCATAATCCCTACAGCAGTTACGAAGAATTCCAATTCAACATACCCACTGGCACCACCGGAGATAATTATGACCGCTGGCAGGTGCGTAACCAGGAAATGTGGGAGTCGCTCTCCATTATTGAGCAGGCTTACCGCAAGGTGCAGGATTTGAAAGGCGAAGAGGCCACGGTTTATCATGCCGACTCACCCGCCTATTACCTGCCAGCCAAAAAGGATGTGTACACAAAGATGGAAGCCCTGATCTATCATTTCAAGATCATCATGGGTGAAACAGAAATGCCGGCAGGGGAAGTATATTTTTCCGTAGAAGGTGCCAATGGGGAATTGGGGTACTACCTCATCAGTGATGGCGGCAGGGCTCCGTTCAGGTTGCATTTCCGCCGCCCCTGTTTTATCTATTATCAGTCCTTTGAAGAATTGGTAAAGGGTGGAATGTTGAGTGATGCGGTGATTACCCTGAGTAGTTTGAACCTGATCGCGGGAGAAATGGATGCGTAAATCATAAAGTTACCCGCGGCGTCCATAACGGATACACCACGGGAAGTAAATAACTAAGTAAATGCAATTTTCAGAACATAAGTTACAGGAGGTACAGAAGATCGTGGCCCGCTACCCCGAAGGGAAGCAGAAAAGCGCCCTGATCCCTGTTCTCCACCTGGCCCAGGAAGAATTTGGAGGTTGGCTCAGTTCCGATTCCATGGATTATGTGGCTTCCCTATTGCAACTGGAGCCGATTGAAGTGTATGAGGTGGCCACATTCTATAGCATGTTCAACCTGAAACCGGTTGGTAAATACATGTTTGAGGTATGCCAAACCGGACCATGTATGCTGCGTGGCTCCGATGATATCGTTCAGTATATCTATGATAAACTGGGTATCCGTCCGGGTGAAACCACAGCCGATGGATTATTTACCCTTAAAACGGTGGAATGCCTTGGCGCTTGTGGATATGCCCCCATGATGCAATTGGGCAAACACTACCGGGAGCATTTGACAAAAGAGAAGATTGATCAGATTGTGGAAGAGCACAGGGGTGGGAAATAAGGAATAAGACCTTTGGTTAAAAGTTTTAAGTTATACGGAAATCATGGCGCGAAAATTATTATTGGAAAAAGCAGGGGTTGAAGGCATTCGCACTTACGAGGTTTACCGCCGCGAAGGGGGCTATCGTAGTGTGGAGAAGGCGTTAAAGTCTATGAACCCCGATGCGGTGACGGAAGAAGTGAAGAAAAGCGGTCTGCGTGGCCGTGGAGGTGCGGGTTTTCCAACCGGAATGAAATGGAGCTTTTTGGCCAAACCTGAAGGCGTGCCCCGTTACCTGGTCGTCAATGCCGATGAAAGCGAGCCGGGCACTTTTAAGGATCGTTACCTGATGGAGTTTATTCCCCATCTGTTGATCGAGGGAATGATAGTTTCCTCCTTTGCCCTGGGCTCCAACCGTTCTTTTATTTATATCCGGGGAGAATATGCCTGGATCGTTGATATTCTGGAACAGGCAATAGCCGAGGCTAAGAATAATGGCTGGTTGGGAAAGAATATCCTGGGAACGGGTTTTGATTGTGAGATCTATGTTCAACGTGGCGCGGGCGCCTATATCTGTGGTGAGGAAACAGCCTTGATCGAATCACTGGAAGGGAAGCGTGGCAACCCACGGATCAAACCTCCTTTTCCGGCCGTTAAAGGTTTATGGGATTGCCCCACCGTGGTCAACAATGTGGAAACCATTGCCGCGGTTGTACCTATTATCAATGAAGGGGGAGAAGAGTATGCCAAGATCGGGGTGGGTCGTTCTACCGGAACCAAATTGATCTCGGCCTGTGGCAATATCAATAAACCCGGGGTGTATGAGATCGATATGACGATCAGCGTGGAGGAATTTATTTACAGCGATGAATATTGCGGAGGCATTGCGAATGGCCGGAGACTGAAAGCCTGTATCCCGGGTGGTTCCTCCGTACCTATCTTGCCGGCCAATTTATTATTAAAGACCGCCAAAGGGGAAACCAGGTATATGAACTACGAGAGCCTTTCGGATGGTGGTTTTGCCACCGGTTCAATGATGGGCTCGGGCGGGTTTATTGTGATGGATGAAGACCAGTGTGTGGTGAAACATACCTATACACTGGCGCGGTTCTATCGTCATGAAAGTTGTGGACAATGTTCCCCCTGCCGGGAAGGCACGGGTTGGATGGAGAAGATATTGTTGAATGTTGAAAAAGGGAAGGGTAAGAAAAGTGATATTGATTTGCTTTGGGATATTCAACGCAAGATTGAAGGGAATACGATTTGTCCGCTGGGTGACGCGGCGGCCTGGCCGGTGGCGGCAGCGATACGGCATTTCCGGGATGAGTTTGAATGGCATGTGGACAATCCGCAGGAGTGCGTACAAAGAAATTATGGGTTGGCAGGGTATGCCAATCCCCTGAAGTTGGCGGAAGTATAGTTTTTTTCCCGCGGCGCTCGCCAAGTTAATAGCGAGCGCAGCGGCTGTCCTGTATATCATTAACCTTAACCTTATGAATATGTCAGAAAATGAACTGGCCTCAATGGCCTTGGATATATGTTTCGAATTACATAAGAAATATGGTCCGGGTCTTTTTGAGAACGTTTATGAAGAGCTCTTTTGTTACGAATGGGAAAAAACAGGAATTCCATTTAAACGACAGCATGGTATTCCTCTAATTCATGAGGAAGTAAAATTGGAGGTTGGGTTTAGAGCCGATGTGATACTGGATAATAGGGTGTTGTTGGAATTTAAGAGCACAGATGGATTGGCAGAAGTTCATTTTAAACAGGTTTTGACTTATTTAAAATTGTCGGGACTTAGGCTTGGTCTCCTGATTAATTTTAATGTGGTCATGCTAAGAACGGGGATAAAACGAATCGCAAATAATTTGTAATAAGGGTTGCCGCAGCGACCGCCTTTATCTTTGCGACCGCTGCGAGAAACAAAAAAATTATGGCTGAGCAACTATTTAAAGTAACCATTGATAACATTTCCATCGAAGTGCCGGCAGGAACTACGATCCTGGAAGCGGCGCGCAAGATCGGTGGAGATGTGACCCCGCCCGCCATGTGCTATTATAGCAAACTGAAGGGCAGCGGAGGAAAATGCCGTACCTGTTTGGTAGAAGTGTCCAAAGGATCTGAAAAGGATCCCCGGCCAATGCCCAAGCTGATTGCCAGCTGCCGCACCACCGTGATGGATGGAATGGAAGTTAAGAATATTACCAGTGAGAAAGTACAGGATGCCCGCGCCGGGGTGGTTGAGTTCCTGCTGCTTAACCATCCGTTGGATTGCCCCATCTGTGACCAGGCCGGGGAATGTCATTTGCAAGACCTGGGCTATGAGCACGGAAAAGAAGGCACCCGCTACGAATTTGGACGCCGCACCTTTGAAAAGCATGATCTGGGTCCCTATATCCAATTACACATGACCCGTTGCATCCTGTGCTACCGTTGTGTGTTTACTGCCGATCAACTGACTGCCAAACGCGAACATGGCGTTTTGGACCGGGGGGATCATGCCCAAATTGCAACCTATATTGAAAAAGCGCTGACCAACGATTTTATTGGCAACGTGATCGATGTTTGCCCCGTTGGCGCCCTAACCGATAAAACTTTCCGTTTCAAGAACAGGGTCTGGTTTACCAAACCTGTGAATGCCCATCGGGAATGTACCAAATGTTGTGGCAAGACTCAACTCTGGCTGCGGGGAGAGGAAGTGCTGAGGGTTACCGCCCGTAAAGACCAATGGGGTGAGATTGAAGATGCAACACCCGGCCAAACCGGATGGATCTGCAATGAATGCCGTTTTGAGAAAAAGAATATCCATGACTGGGTCATTGAAGGACCGGCAAATATCAGCCGTCACTCAGTGATTTCAGCCAATAAATACAAGACCCTGACAAAACCGGAAGAAACAGTGGCCAAGGTAATGGGGGGCAGGGCTCCTAAATTGCTGATGGATATCCATGATGTAAGTGAAGTGAACGACCCTTCGGTTGACCTGAGCAAGATCAATGGCCCGGCAACCGGGGCTACATTTTCAAAAGAAAAAAACAACGCCTGATGCACCTGCTGATGAACGATTGGCTATTGATGATTTTGGAAAAATCGATCCTCATCCTTTTCATTGTCACCGTGTGCCTGGTTACCGCAATGTATGCCACCTGGGGTGAACGTAAAGTGGCCGCCGTGATCCAGGACCGTATCGGTCCTAACCGCGCCGGTCCCTTTGGATTGTTTCAACCACTGGCTGATGGGTTAAAACTCTTCATGAAGGAAGAGATCATTCCCAATTCCTCCGCTAAATTTCTGTTTGTCATGGGGCCGGGGCTGGCCATGGTCACCGCGCTGATGACTTCCGCCGTGGTTCCCTGGGGAGGTACGATCGATGTGTTTGGAAGAAAGGTCAATCTTCAGATCGCTGATATCAATATCGGGATACTTTATGTTTTTGCCGTGGTGAGTCTTGGGGTATATGGAATCATGATCGGGGGTTGGGCATCCAATAACAAGTTTTCACTGCTGGCCGGTATCCGGGGAGCTTCCCAGATGATCTCCTATGAACTGGCCATGGGCCTTTCCCTGATCTCCCTGTTGATGCTGACCGGTTCGCTTCGCCTGAGTGTGATCGTTGAACAACAGAGCGCGGGGATGTTCAACTGGAATATCCTCTATCAGCCACTTGGCTTTTTTATCTTTTTTGTGTGCGCCCTGGCAGAGTGTAACCGAACCCCATTTGACCTGCCCGAAGCGGAAAATGAGCTCAACTTTGGATACCACCAGGAATATTCATCCATGAAGCTGGGTTTTTATCTCTTTGCCGAATACATCAATATGTTTGTGAGTGGCGTGATCATGTCCACCCTGTTCTTTGGCGGATACGATATCCCCTTTGTGAATGAAGCCGCCTGGGGTGATCATTGGTGGGTGGGGCTGATCGGATTCTCCGTATTGATGACCAAGGCACTGATCTTTGTTTTCATATTCATGTGGATCCGGTGGACCATCCCCCGCTTCCGCTATGATCAACTGATGAACCTTGGATGGAAAGGAT
>JAYRZH010000020.1:0-41630 GCA_041916555.1 Chitinophagaceae bacterium
GCAGATGCCGGCTTAAAATCCAATAACAATATCATGGAAAAAAATGAACTGTACGACCTGTCCAAACTGCGGGAGATCAGCAAGGGAAATAGCGCCTTTGTAGAAAAAATGATCAAGCTGTTTTCAGACCAGGCGCCATCCAGTGTTAAAGAAATAAGGGAAGCCTATGGTCAAAAAGACCTGGAAAAGGTGAAAGCTGTGGCACACCGGCTGAAACCTTCTATTGATAATATGGGTATCCACTCCCTCACCAAGGAGATCAGGCAGATAGAGACCCTGGCCCTTTCAGGGGATCAGGAACAGGAACTGCCCGGATTGATCGAGCAACTGGAAACGGTGCTGGTGGAGGTGGTGGGGAAGTTGCGTGAGGAGTGAGGAGTGAATAGTGAATAGTGAATAGTGAATAGTGAGAATTCGTTTTAGGGCGCAAAATATAAAATGTTCACCATTCACTAATTTAATAATATCATACCATCCAATAGATGAAAACCTATAAGAACGTTCTCTTTGTTATTGTGTTTTCCTTTTTTGTCCTGGCTTTTTTCCTCTGGCAGACAAAAAGGAATATCGCCAATAATGCGGCAGGGAACCAGGCATTTCAGCAACTGAACACCCAGTTGCAGAACCTGAACGACCTGAATGAGGCGCTGGCTTCAGCCGATGCTTCTTCCATCAGCTATTCCCTTTCAGGCGACCCTTATTACCTGGAAAAATTCAGGGATGATACCAGTGCGGTAACAAGCATTTCGGCCCGTATGATCACGGCCTATGAATTATACCCGGATCAGGTTGCCAATATGCGACAGTTAAAGGAGTATATGGATCAAAAGATCCAGTTGTCTGCCCGGCAGATTCAGGTCAGGCTGGATACCCTTTCGGGTGCCTATCTTCAATTTATTACGGAAAAAAAGAGGATCAATAATAAGATCAACCAGCAACTGGCAAAGGTCAGACGGTATAATGAAAGTTTGTTTGATGGAAATATCGACCGGTTTGACACGGCCTCCAAAAACTATTACCTCACTACCCTGATCATCAGTCTTGTTACCTTCCTGGTGGTTTATTTCATGCTTATCCGTATCAGTGACCAGATCAAGCGCCGGAAAAAAGCGGAATACAATGCCCAACTCAATGAGAAGAAATACCGTGAACTGATCGATCAATCCGGGGTCATCCTCTTTACCACGGATATAAAAGGAATTTTCACTTTTGTCAGCTCCTATGCCACCCGCATAACCGGTTACCCGGTAGATGAATTGGTGGGCAGTAGTTTCCTGAAGCTGGTGGAGAACGATTGGCAGGAAACAGTGATTAGTTTCTACCAACACATGTTAAATAATCATCTCACCGAATCCACCATCAAATTTCCAATCATCACCAAAGAAGGGGAGCAGAAATGGATGGAACAACAGGCGGTACTTGTTTTTCATAATGACCAGCCGGCGGGTTTCCAGTGTATCACAAAAGATGTAACAGAGATCTACCTGCTTGATGAGGAACGATCCAAGCGAAACCTGGAAAGAAGGGAAGCGCACCTGCTCCTTCAATCCATTTTGGATAACTGTCCCCAGATCATTTTTATCAAAGACAATGGCGGGAAATACATACAGGTTAACCGACAATTTGCCCAGGTATTGGACCTGAAGTCGCATAATATCCTTGGAAAAACGGATGAGGAGATTTTTGGCGCCGAGATCGCGCAAAAATTCCTGAAGTTTGAGAAGAAGATTCTGGATTCGCAGAAAGCAGTTGAGGTAAGACAGGACATTATGGAGAAGGGTTCTCCACGGAAATACTCCTTTATCCTATTCCCGCTTTTTGATCCATCGGGAAAAGTGTTGGGAATTTCAGGTATCGGCACGGATATTACAGAGAATGTCAATAACCAGAAGCGCCTGATCGAGGCCTTGAAAAAAGCCGAACACGCCGAAAAACTCAAGGAGAATTTCCTGGCCAACATGAGCCATGAGATACGGACGCCTTTAAATGCGATCATTGGATTTGGCAGCCAACTGATGAAATCCGACCTCCCGGAAAAGCACCGTGGTTTTGTAAATAATATAAATTCCGCTTCCCAACACCTGCTGGTACTGATCAATGATATCCTTGATATTTCAAAGATCGAACAGGGTAAGATGAGTATTGAGGAGATCGACTTTGACTTCCATGAAGTGATCCGGGAAACCGCTTCGGTGATGTCACAACGCGCCGAGGAAAAAGGTTTGCCATTGACTGTGAATATCGACTCCGGTATTCAAAACTACCTGAAAGGGGACCCCCACCGCTTAAAGCAGATTCTACTGAACCTGCTTGGGAATGCCATTAAGTTTACCGAGAAGGGCCAGATAGGCATCGAAGCCTTGTTACGGCTGAATACACCCGGTCACCAGGAGGTGGAACTCAGGGTCACAGATACAGGGGTAGGTATGGAAAAGGAATTCCTGGCCAACCTGTTTGATAAGTTTTCCCAGGAGGATAAATCGGTCACCCGGCGATATGGCGGAACCGGTTTGGGTATGTCGATCACCAAGCACCTGGTTGAACTCATGGGAGGATCCATTGAAGTGAATAGTTCGAAAAATGAAGGTACCACGATTGTGGTCAGGCTTCCTTTCCGGCATTCGGAACATAAACCCGGTGAACAAATCCACCATACTTCCTATGACAAGGATAAACTGCGTAACTGCCGGATACTGCTGGTAGATGATGTGGAAATGAACCGGATGGTGGCTTCCGCGGTTCTGTCGGATTATGGGGTCAATATCACCGAGGCGGAGAATGGCGCCGATGCCGTCCGGTTGTTGCGGGAACAAGCTTTTGACCTGGTATTAATGGATCTTCAAATGCCGGTGATGGATGGATTAAACGCCACTTTACAGATTCGCAACGAACTGAAACTCAATATTCCTGTTATTGCCCTGACTGCCAGTGCCATGCGAAGGGACAATGAAAAATGTTTTCAGGCAGGGATGAATGACTATGTGACCAAACCATTTAATGAGGAGGAACTGGTAGGGGTGATACAGAAAAATTTGGCTTAAAAAGAAGGGCCAGATAGACATCCAGCCCCGTTTTCTATCCAATTTCCTATGAAAAACCGATTGTTAGACTGAATTCGGGAATTTCAGGTTGCATCCTTCCACAAAAAATCCTTTCCGGCCATACTTAAAAAAGAGGGCTTTGTCCATTTTTCAGGTAGCGCGCCCGGTTTTCAAAGAAAATAGCCCTACTTTCGCTTCTCTCAATTTTTGAATATGAAGCTCTAATTGGTCCGCCCGGACCCTCTCCCTGTAGTTATACCCGCTTACTGTAAGCGAGGAGTTGTTCATTTATTTCAATCAATTTTTCCATGTCATTAAAGAAAATCTTCAATAGAATAAGCTATGGTCTGTCCTTATCCCTCGAAGCCATCAAAGGCGGTGAGCGGGATTATACAGAAGGCAGTATCCGGAAGGCCATATTTTTACTGGCCATTCCCATGATCCTTGAATTGGGTCTGGAGAGTGTATTCGCCGTAGTGGATATTTATTTTGTCAGCCATTTACCCAATAGCAAGTATGCAATCGCTACGGTTGGATTGACTGAGTTTTCCATTACAATCGTTTATTCCCTGGCCATAGGATTGAGTACGGCCGCAACCGCAGTGGTGGCCAGGCGTGTGGGGGAAAAGCATCCTGATGCCGCAGCGCATGCCGGGGTGATGTCAATTTATATAGGTCTTATTTCGGCCCTGGTATTTGCCCTGGTGGGTGTATTTTTTGCCGAAGATATCCTTCGCATCATGGGTGCGGAGCAAGAAGTAATCAAGGAAGGGGCGGTGTTTACCCGCATCATGTTTGGAGGAAGTGTAGTCATAATCCTCCTGTTTCTGATCAATGGGATCTTCCGTGGTGCCGGGGACGCTTCCAAAGCCATGTGGAGCCTGGCGCTGGCAAGTCTTTTGAACATTATATTATGTCCCTTGCTGATCTATGGCTATGGACCCTTTCCTGAATTGGGTCTCAAAGGGGCTGCCATTGCCACCACTATCGGACGGGGAACCGGGGTGCTATACCAATGTTACCATTTGTTTTTTGCCAAAACAGGTGTTATCAAGTTTAAGCGGCCACATTTTAAATGGGACCTTCCGGTGATCAGGACCCTGGTGGAAGTGGGCTGGCCGGCTACCCTGCAGTTTATTATTCAATCCGGTAGCTGGATCGTGCTGGGAAGACTGGTGGCGGTTTCGGGAAGTACCGATGCGGTGGCCGGGTACCAGATCGCGATCAGGAACATTGTGTTCTTTATTCTTCCGGCCTGGGGTTTGAGCAATGCGGCCGCTACCCTGGTGGGTCAAAACCTGGGAGCGGGGCATCCGGAAAGAGCGGAAAAGAGCGCCCTGCTTACCATGAAGTACAATGCCATCTTTATGTCGGGCGTGATGTTGTTGTTCCTTTTCTTCGCTTCACCGATCATTTCCATTTTTACCAGCGAACCGGCTGTGCATGATTATGGCTCTCTGGCCTTGCAGATCATCGGTTCCGGCTATATTTTCTATGGAATCGGGATGGTCATGATCCAGGCGCTAAACGGAGCCGGTGATACCAAGGCCCCAACCTGGATCAACTTTATTGGTTTCTGGTTATTTCAGATCCCTCTTGCCTATACCCTGGCAAATGGGTTTGATATGGGGGCCACAGGTGCATTTATTGCCGTTCCGGTAGCGGAAACAGCCATCGCGATAGCCGCCTTTGTATTATTTAAAAGAGGAAAATGGAAAGAAACAAAGGTCTAGTCTGAATATCATAACCTCGCGCCCTGGCGCCTTGGCGGTTAAGTTTTACTGCTAAGCCGCCAGGGCGTTAAGGAGCGCCAGGATATCCTAACTTTATTATCATGAGTAATGCTATTGACCAGAATCGCATACGCCAGATTTTTTTTCTGGTGATCATTGTCCTGCTCGGCCTATTGCTTTTTTTGGAATTATATACCTTTTTGCCGGCCTTACTGGGTGCGGTAACCCTTTATGTCATGCTGCATAAATGGTATTTCCGATTAACGGAGAAACGTAAATGGAAACCGGCCCTGGCAGCCTTTCTTATCATGTTCCTTTCTTTGATCGTGATCCTCGTCCCGATAGGATTGCTTGTAAACATGCTTTCTTCAAAAGTGACGTATGTAGTGGATCATTCATCCGAACTCAGCGTGGCATTGCAAAAGATTGTAAGCGATATTGATCAGCGATTTGATGTTAAGGTGCTAAGCGAGGAAAACATCCGGCAGGTACAAAAAGCCATCACCGACCTGGTGCCAAAAGTGTTAAACGCTACGTTTAATACACTCACTACGATCTTCTTCATGTACTTCATGCTCTATTTTATGTTGGTCAATGGCCGGAGAATGGAGGATGCCTTGTATGAGCATGTACCCTTAAAGGATGAGAATGTAGCCCGCATCGGTTCAGAGATAAACAATATGGTCGTATCCAATGCAATTGGCATTCCGGTAATCGCCATTCTTCAGGGTATTGTCGCCCTGATCGGATATTTTATCGTGGGGGTGGATGAACCCTGGTTTTGGTTTGTGGTTACCTGTATCACGGCTATGATACCCGTGGTAGGCGCGGCGCTGGCCTATGTTCCCCTGGCAATTATCCTCTTTGCCAATGGCCAGAACTGGCAGGGGATATTCATGCTTATATGGGGATTTGGTGTAATAGGAACTGTCGATAACCTCTTTCGGTTTACCCTGCAACGCAAGTTGGGAAATATACACCCTCTTATCACCGTATTTGGAGTTATTGTTGGATTGAACCTTTTTGGGTTTATTGGTCTGATTTTTGGTCCCCTGCTGATCTCCATGTTTCTGCTATTGCTGAAGATTTACTCTAATGAGTTCATAGTGAAGCAACGATCCTTACATTAAAAGGATATAGATGTTTACACGTAGAAACTGGATATTTACGATACTCCGGTATTGTATTATTTCTTAATTGTTCATCGGGTATTCCGTGAATTATTTCGAACAATAAAAAAAGAGGGCCAATTTGTTTGTATTTACTGATTGTCAATAATATTTTCACTTTCGCTTTCGTTTTGGAGAATTGAAAAACCGTCCGTATCCAATGAGTAAACTGATCCACCTTTTTATTCTATCCGGTCTGTCCGCAATAACGACCGTGATGCCCCAGTTGAGGGCCGGAAGCAATTCCTATACTACATATGGCGTCACAGCCCCTGTCAAAACAACCTTATCCCTGACAGAAAAAGCCAATGCCTTGTTTGATAGCCTTGATCTTAATCAACTTGGTTTAGGTGAAGAAGCTTTTCAGTATGCCTATAAAGGGTATGCCGAGCTTGTGGAAAAGGGTTTGATCCGTGACAATGGCATTCTTACCATTTGTGACTTTAGCCAGTCATCCCGTAACAAGCGACTTTATGTGATCGATATGGAGAACCTGGAGGTTATTAAAAACACGTATGTGGCACATGGCCGTAATTCAGGCGGAGAGTTTGCCAATAGTTTTTCCAACAGTCCTCGTTCACACAAAAGCAGCCTTGGTTTTTATATTACCAGTTCTACCTATAAAGGTGGTCACGGTCTTTCTCTTCGGTTAAATGGAGTAGAAAAGGGGATCAACGACAAAGCGCTGATGCGGCATATAGTGATCCATGGATCAAACTATGTGGGAGATCGTTTCCTGGAGCGGAGCCCTTTCCTGGGAAGGAGTTTTGGTTGCCCGGCGGTACCTGCTGAAGAAACCCAGGAGATCATCGAGACCATTAAGGATGGAACCTGTCTGTTTATTTACCATCCAAGCAATAACTACATCAAGACTTCAAAGATATTAAACGCCTAGATTGGACATAGTACATAAGGATGGATGAAACAAACAGCTCAATCGTAAGATTGGGCTTTTGTTTTTTATATGTAGAAGGCAATGACCTGGGCTGTTGCGCCAACTATAAAACCCGTGTAGATTTCGGCGGGGCTATGCCCATGTACGATCAGCCGGGAAGTGCCGACCAATCCGGCCACAAGCAAGGCTAATGAAATAAAGAGGGTGTAATTCACCGATTCAGTCAATCCCATCAGACACATAAATGCTACGACAACACCGGTGGCCATGGTATGCATGCTTATTTTGATATAAATATTCGCCAGGAAGCCTGCAATGGAGGTGATAAAAGTGGCCAGCATGAATTTTACCAGCGGATCCGGAGCAAAGTTGTTTTTAAAGGCATACCAGTTCCAGAAATAAAAGATCATGGTAATGGCATAGGGGATGATCCTGTCCTGGCGGGTACGGAGGTGAACGGATTTGATGAATTTAAGGGCGAGAAGAAGCAGGATGCTGACCAGGGGTAAAAAAGTGCAATTGACAAAAACCTGCAATACGGTGGTCAGTTTGCGCCAGGGATTAAATCCGGGGAAGAGATAGGGGTGCTCCATGACCAGGAAAAAGGTGACATAGACCGGGATGAACAGGGGGTGAAAAACATAAGATAAGAAGGAAGCGATCCAGCGTAAAATTTTTGGTTGCGGGATGGTGTCGTACGTTTCCTGGAGATGGTTCTGTTTGTCAACGGCAAGGATGGAGCTCATATTACAGTTCTTTCCGGAGCCTGGCAACAGGGATGTTTAGTTGTTCCCTGTATTTGGCAACGGTCCGACGTGCAATATTATATCCTTTTTCCTGAAGTAGGTCGGTCAATTTTTCGTCGCTATGGGGTTTTCGTTTGTTTTCCGATTCGATGAAATCAGAGAGTATCTTTTTCACTTCGCGGGTGGAGACCTCTTCACCGCTATCGGTACTGAGGGATTCGGAGAAGAAGAACTTGAGACGATAGGTTCCAAATTCGGTTTGGACGAATTTACTGTTGGCCACACGGCTTACTGTGGAAATATCCAGGTTGGTTTTTTCGGCAATGTCTTTCAGGATCATGGGTCGCAGACAGGTTTCATCACCGGTCAGGAAAAATTCTTCCTGGTGGTTCATGATGGCTGTCATGGTACTGAGGAGGGTATGTTGTCTTTGCTTGATGGCGTCAATAAACCATTTGGCGGCGTCTATTTTCTGTTTGATAAACAGAACGGCTTCTTTCTGGCGTTTATCTTTTTTGGCGCCGGTTTCATATTCCTTGAGCATATCGCGGTATCCTCCACTGATTCTAAGATCGGGGGCGTTTCGCGAATTGAGTGTCAGTTCCAGTTTTCCGGCATTGTTGAATATAAAAAAGTCGGGAACCACATAGCTTTCCGCCTTATTCATGATGGTGAGGTTGCCACCCGGTTTGGGGTTTAGTCTGACCACCTGTTTCATCACATCCTTTAGTTCATCTTCGGTGAGGTCGAGACCTCTTTGTATGCGTTCGTAGTGTTTCTTGGTGAATTCGTCAAAATACCGGCTGATGGCTTCTATGGCGGTATCAACCTGATGGCCTTCGTTTTTAAGCCGGTGGAGTTGGATGAGCAGACATTCCTGCAGGTCGCGGGCGCCCACCCCCGGGGGGTCAAATTGTTGGATCAGGTCAATGATCTTTTCTACTTCCTGGGCGGTGGCCATGATGTTTTGGCGAAAAGCCAGGTCATCTACGATGGCCGAGGTTTCGCGACGCAGGTAGCCATCTTCATCGATGCTGCCAATGATGTGTTCGGCAATCCGCTGTTCCCGGTCTTCCAGGTTAAGCATGCCCAATTGTTGAACCAGGGTTTCGTAAAAACTGGTTTCAGTCTTTACCGGGGTGCTACGGGTCTCTTCGTCGGGGTAATTGTCATCGCGCAGGCGGTAATCGGCAATGTCGTCATCTCCATCCTGAACATAATCACTGATATCGATATTGTCATAATCTTCCTCACTGCCATCCATTTCGGTATCTTCTTCGGGGGTGCTGTCGGAAAACTCATCCACCAGGTCGTCATTACTGTCCGCTCCTTCCTCTTCCATTTCCAGGGCCGGGTTCTCTTCCAATTCCTCCTTTATCCGCTCTTCCAGATTGGCCGTAGGCACCTGCAGCAGTTTCATTAACTGAATCTGCTGTGGGGAAAGTTTTTGTAGTAACTTTTGGTGTAAACCCTGACTTAAAGCCATATCACGCTCGGTTAATGTCCTGAATGTTAGAAAAAAAGGGCCCTTGCATCAAAAATCAGGCCGTAAATTTACATACAAATGAATGAAACATGAGCCAACGAATTAGCATACTTCTTGTTGTGTTCCTGTTAATATTTTTTTTACCTGCTAAAGCCCAGTTCAGAAGGGTCGATTCTATTGGGAGAACCGATCTGTTTACCTGGAGGAAAATCAATCTGATAGGGGGAGATTTCATTTCACGGCATCAGGGCATATTTTGCCGGAAGGAATGGCAATTACAGAAATTGACCTCGGTAGCTTTTCGCTTCAGGCTTGGATCGGTTGAGTACACCGACAGGATGGAAGGGAAGGGAAATTATTTCTTTTTAAGCCATTCCATTTCCGGCACTTTTACCGGTTCGCGGAAATAATTGTTTCTCAGGCTATCGCTCCAGCCATTGGGGTTTGTTTTAAAGGTCTTGCTGCTAAAGAAAATGCTGCCCTGTACTTCCGGGTATTGGCGAAGGAGTTTGATCTGGTTGGGTAGTTCATTCGGATTCTTCCAGGAAGCATTGGTGCCGGCGCGGTAGATACCGATCCCGATATAAAGATGCTTTCCGTAGGAGTTCTTACTCCACCAGTCGAGCATTTTGGCATAATCGATCTTGTCATGACCTATTTCCAGGTAAAGTTGCGGGGCCACATAGTCCACCCAGTCATTCTTTAACCATAAAAGTATATCGGCATAGAGGTCATCGTAGTTTGTTTGTCCGGCCCTGGTATCGCTACCACGGGGGTCCTGATCGCGGTTGCGCCAAACGCTAAAGGGGGAGATTCCAAACTGGCATTGGGGATTGGTTTCTTTTATGGCGGTATTCAGCTTACGAATTATGGAGTCCACATTACTCCGTCTCCAATCATCTTTGTTAAGCGGGCTGCCTGAACGTTTATAGGCTGCCTCATCAGGAAATTCTTTTCCCGGAATACGATAAGGGTAGAAATAATCATCCATGTGAATGGCATCCACCTTGTACCGCTTTACAATGTCCTTTACCACTTTCACTACAAAATCCTGGGCCTTGGTATTGGATGGGTCAAAATATTTCTTGTCTCCGTAGGTAAGGAACCATTCGGGATGCTTACGCATGATATGGTTCTTGGAAATAGAGGAAGATTTGATATTAAAAACGGCCCGGTAAGGGTTTAGCCAGGCATGAAATACCATGTTTCGTTTGTGGGTCTCCTCAATCATGAATTTTAAGGGATCATAATAAGGGGCCGGGGGCTTTCCCTGGGTACCGGTCAGCCATTCGCTCCAGGGCTCCAGCAGAGAAGGGTAGAGGGCATCGCCAGAGGGGCGGATCTGAACCACCACGGCATTCATCCCATTTTTCTTATGCATATCCAATTGACGGATGAACTCCGCTTTCTGGGAGGCAGGGCTATAATCCCCCTTCAGGGGCCAGTCGATATTATCAACCGAGGCGATCCACACACCCCGAAACTCGGGTTTTGCCTGCGCGACAGATTGAAAAGACAGGAAAGCGCCAACTAGGGTAACAGCAAGGAATTTAATAGTACTTCTCATGATGATATCTGGAAGTACAAAGATAACTCAAGCAGGTCAAGACTGATCAAGTGTCCGTATCTTATCAAGCAGTGTGCTAAGGGTGACAGCTTCTTTTTTAGTGAGTTTTTTCAATACCCCATCCATCTCATCCTGCTTTTGATCAAGCCTTTCCAGCAGGGCAAGACCTTTATCAGTAATGGTAATGTCCACGAGACGACGGTCGGCTTTGCAGGTCACTTTTTTAACAAGATCTTTAGACAGTAACCGGTCCACAATACGGCTGGTATCACTCATTTTATCCAGCATTCTCTCCCTGATCTGCAAAGTGGAAAGAGGTTTTGGAAAGCTTCCGCGCAGAATGCGAAGGATATTGAATTGCTGAGAGGTGATATCCTCTGCATCCAGGATACTTGTTGTTTTCTCCCGCATCCAGTTATAGGTATAGATCAGATTGATGACCGCCTTCTGGTATTCGTTGCGGAAATTGACCTGCTGTACATCCTGTTCAATGCCCATATAGAATGAAAAGGTTTCATGCGAAGGTAGGAAACCCCGCATGAAACCACTTTTTTGTGACTACGATTAATTGTTGTAGTAAAACTTCTCCTCCACGATCTTGCCGTTCTTCCAGCGCTGTACTGACAACTGTACATAGTTGCGGGTACCATAATCCTTGTGGGTATAATCAAACCACCACTCCACCACCGCCAGCCCATCGCTGATCAGGGTGTTGATAACTTTGGCCCCGCGGAACTCGGTGAGCCCGTTTACAAAAGCCTCTTCATACTGACGGTTTACAGCCTTGCCCACCCGTGCCGGGTAGTCATTGTCCTGCATAACCACATTCTCATCATAGAATTTGTCAAATGCGTCGAGGATCTTTCCCTCGAGGATCATCTGGTTCAATTGGTCAACATCGGTTCTGAGATCTGACATATAAGTGTGTTTTTATTAATTACAATAACAAGGATACAAAAATAATGTTTAAACATTGATTAAAGAAATTTTATCCAGGAAATCCACACTTGTTGATAAAATACCACGGTCAGGGTATTGCCAAGTCGCTGAAAAAGAGGGAATTTTAAATAATAACGGGCTACCATGCGACTTATCCTTGACTCTTGCAAAAATTTTGGGGAGGGCTTTTTATCCTTTTACCGCCAGATTTATGCGGCGATGTTGAACTGGTAAGGGGTCAGTTTTCCCAAACGCGGGTTCCTTCTGAACAGTTGGAGCAGATGTCGATATTCTTTCGGCCCTGGAGTATTTTGCTCCGGAATTCTTTATAGGCAGGGTTCTTCCAGATTTCTTTAAAGGATTGTTTTTTCAGGTCACCCAATTTGTGTTGGGCGTCTTTGTCAAAGCAACAGGGTGCCACCAATCCATCCCAGGTGATCACGGGGTCGTGCCAGAGCCGCCAGCAATGGTTGGCGAGTTTTCCTTTAAACTGGTAACCGTTTTCCGTTTTGCGGTAGCGGCTGTATTTTTCATTTTCAGGGATAAGCCCGTTGGGGTCATGTTCAAAGTCATAGATCTGGGCGGTCTTGAACCATACATCATCCACTCCGATTTGCTTACCCAGTTCCCGGGCTTCATCCACCTGGTGTTCATTGGGTTTTACCACCAGGAATTGAAAGATGATAAACGGGGTTTTGCTCTTAAGTTCCTTTTTCCATCTGACTATATTCCTGGCCCCTTCCAAAACCTTTTCCAGTTGCCCACCCACGCGGTACTGTTCATATACTTCCTGGGTAGTGCCATCGATGGAGATGATCAGGCGGTCAAGTCCGCTCTCCACGGTGTTGCGGGCATTGGTATCGGTAAGGTAGTGGGCATTGGTGGACGTGGCGGTATAGATTCTTTTTTGCGAAGCGTATTTGACCATTTCAAGGAACCCCGGGTTGAGATAGGGTTCGCCCTGAAAATAGAAAACGAGATAGAGCAGTTCATCGGATAACTGATCGATCGTTTCCCGAAAAAAATCCTTTTGCAACATGCCAGTGGGTCGGGTAAATGCTCGCAGGCCACTGGGGCATTCAGGACAGCGTAGGTTACAGGAGGTGGTTGGTTCAAAGGAAATAGACACCGGATAGCCCCATTGTACCGGGCGACCGGTCCACTTACTCCATTGGTAACTGGAATAAACCTTGAGGCCATTCCAAACCCGGCGAAAACTGAGTTTGGATAATAAATTAAGGCTGTCGTTCCAATTGAATTGTGACATGTCAGGTGCAAAGTTATAGGCCGGTATTCAATAATGGTTTACCTTTCTCCTTTGAACATGTACCCCGACCTGTCCTACACGATCTATCCCCTGAGCGAGTCGGCCCTTGTCATAGACTTTGGCCAGCACACCGAGGTCTCCATCAATCAAAAGGTTATTTCTATTTATGATCAGTTTATAGCCACTCCTTTTTCCTGGAAACATGAATGGGTTCCGGCTTATAGTTCGCTGACTTTATATGTTGACCTTTTTGATTTCATGCAGCGGGAACCATCAAAAGATCCCCTGGCTTCATTGGAAATAATCATCCGGGAGCGATTGTCGCAACTGGTTCCCCAGTCCGAATTGGATCACCCGCTACATGCCATACCTGTGTGTTATGATATGGCCTTTGGTCCCGACCAGGAAGAATGGGTGAAAAGTTCGGGTTTGTCGATTGAACAACTTATTGCTTTGCATACTGACCGGGAATACCGGGTTTGTTTTCTTGGCTTTTTACCTGGCTTTGCCTATATGGCGGAGGTGGATGAGCGTATCGCGGTTCCAAGGAAACAACAACCTTCGGCCCGTGTACCAGCGGGGAGTGTGGGTATTGCGGGGCGACAGACAGGTATTTATCCGCTGGCTTCACCAGGTGGTTGGAATGTAATAGGCAGAACACCTGTTCATTTGTTTAAACCCGAAGAAACCAAGCCGGTGGTGTTCAGGGCTGGTGACAGGGTTCGATTTTATCCGATAACGAAACATGAGTTTGACCATTACGAAGGCGGGCATTCTTGATTCGGTACAGGATCTTGGACGATGGGGATACCGTAGCCTGGGGATCAATCCAACCGGGGCCATGGATCATTTTTCCCTAATGTTAGCCAATATGCTGGTGGGGAATGAGAAGGACGAAGCCTGTCTGGAAATGTTTTTTCCCGCCGCCACCATTCGATTTGAGGAAGACACCCTGATCGCCATCACGGGGGCGGATATGGACCCAACCGTTAGCGGACAACCTGTTCCGGTGTCTCAACCTTTTTGGATCCGCAAGGGTTCACTGCTTCATTTTGATCATTTGAAAAGCGGTTATTGCTGCTATCTGTCGGTGAAAGGTGGTTTTGACATCAACCCCTGGCTGGGTAGCCGGAGTACCCATATTCGGGCTGGCATAGGAGGTTGGGAAGGCAGGGCATTGCAAACCGGCGACCAGGTTCCGTTTCGTCAATATTATTCCACCCCGTTTATCTGGAAGCAGGACCATATCCATCCCTTGCCTTTTGGAGCAGCTCCTGTCCGTGACCCCGAGCCAGAGGGAATATTACTGGTAACAAGAGGACCGGAGTGGGAGCAGCTAAGCGGGGATTCAAAAAACCAACTGGAAGAATCTGTTTTTACGATCACCGTTCCCTCCGACCGGATGGGTTTCAGGTTAAGGGGGGAAGAGACGCTGAAGCGGGTCACCGATCAGGAGTTGGTATCCTCCACGGTTGACTTTGGCACACTGCAACTACTCCCCAACGGGCAGGCCATCATTCTTCTGGCCGATCATCAAACAACAGGGGGTTATCCCCGCATTGGAAGGGTAATCAAGGCTCATCATCACCGTCTGGTTCAACATAAACCGGGCGAACACATTCGTTTCAAATGGGTTGACCACGCTGAAGCCCTCCGCTTGTGTATTAATCAGGCGCGATATTTGAAACATTTGGAAATTGCGACTATCTTGAAACTGGAAGAACACTGTACCCATGAGCCGATCCATCCAAACCAACGAAACCTCTCTATTGACCATTGACCTGAATTGCGATCTGGGCGAAGGCATTGGAAATGATGCCCTGATCATGCCCCATATCAGTTCAGCCAATATTGCCTGTGGTTATCATGCCGGTGATGCGGATACGATGAAATCCACCGTTGAATTGGCTATAAAATATGGAGTGGCTATTGGCGCCCACCCGTCTTACCTGGACCGGGCCAATTTTGGTCGTACCGATTTTCAACTTTCCCCTCCGGAGGTATATGACCTGGTAACTGACCAGGTAAATAAACTGGCAACGATCACCCGGTCTTTTGGAGCCACCCTGCATCATGTAAAACCACATGGGGCCCTCTATAATAAAGCGGCCAGTACACCGGGTCTGGCGGCCGTTATTGCCCTGGCCGCTAAAGATGTGAGTGATGGCTTGGTGATCTATGGTTCCCGTGCCCTTGTGACCGAGGCCAAAAAGATTGGCATGAAAGCGGCGCATGAAGGTTTTGCGGACAGGCGTTACAATGCAGATGGAAGCCTGGTATCAAGAAAAGCCCCGGGAGCGCTTATTGATGAGGAAGAACAGGCCATACAACAGGTGCTAATGATGATCAAGGAAGGAAAGGTCAAAGCCATCAATGAGGAACTACTCGATATTAAGGTGGATACGGTTTGTATCCATGGTGATGCACCCGGAGCCGTTCGATTGGCCGAGGCCATTCGTCAAAGCCTGAAGACTAACCGTGTAAAGGTTTCCCCGCCTGGTACACCCAGCCAAAAATGAAGTTTGGTATATTGGGGTACCAATCATGAAAAGGAATTCTGCCATCCTGGGCGCCGCTTTTTTAATGGCAACCTCTGCCATTGGTCCCGGTTTTCTTACTCAAACCACCGTTTTTACCGCTGAACTGCTGACAAGTTTTGGCTTTGTCATTTTGGTTTCTGTACTGATTGATATTTGCGCCCAGGTAAATATCTGGCGTGTGATCACGGTTTCCGGAATGCCGGCACAGGACCTGGCCAATAAACTATTACCCGGCCTGGGGTACCTACTGGCTACCCTGATAGCGGCGGGTGGTCTTATTTTCAATATTGGTAATATTGGTGGCACTGGTTTGGGATTTAAGATCCTTACGGGTATGGATCCGCAATACGGGGCGCTGATCAGCGCGGGTATTGCCCTGGCGTTGTTTTGGATAAAGGAGGCCGGATTAGCTATGGACTGGTTTACCCAGGTATTGGGTTTATTGATGATCGCGCTTACCGTTTATGTGGCTTTTGTTTCACAACCTCCCCTTGGCCCGGCTATTCAGCACAGCTTTATTCCTGAACAGGTAAAACTGGTGCCGGTAATAACCCTTGTTGGGGGAACAGTAGGGGGCTATATCAGTTTTGCCGGCGCCCACCGTCTGCTGGATGGGGGTATCAAGGGAACCTCGCAATTAAAACTGGTCAGCCAAAGCGCCGCAAATGGCATTGCCATTACATCCTTTATGCGGTTTATACTTTTTCTCGCGGTATTAGGTGTGGTAAGTACGGGATTTACCTATGATAAATCAAATCCCACCGCTTCCGTGTTTGGCGAAGCAGCCGGTCGGCTTGGCTATTTGTTTTTTGGGGTGGTTCTCTGGAGCGCCTCCATCACCTCGGTCATCGGCGCTTCTTATACAACGATCAGTTTTTGGAAAACCCTGTCTCCGGCGATTGATAAACACAGGTCCCTTGCGGTAACTATTTTCATTCTTATATCCACGATCATTTTTTTGGTTAATCCCCAGCCCGTCAGCTTATTATTATTTGCCGGGGCGGCAAACGGGTTTATCCTGCCGGTAACCCTGGCCATAGTATTGATTGCCGCAATAAAGAAAAGCATAGTGGGAGAATACAGGCATCCCCAGGTCTATCTGTTACTGGGATGGATGACCGTGATACTGATGCTCTTCTTTGCCCTCCGTGTTTTATTCTAAAACCTTCGAACCCGGAAGGTGCAATTAATGGTGTGTTGTGTACTGGCCGGTCCCTCTTTGAATTGCCCATTGAAACTCCCTTCTACAAACTGACCTGGTGCGCCAAAGGTGGTAACGTTCACGTTCAGGGGTTGTACCACTACAATGGAATCATATTGGTTCACCGAGCGGAGATTTATTGGGAAACTGCCGACCGAATTTCCCGTAAACCCAAACCAGATATTGATATTTGGCTGGGCCACTTTAAAGGCATTGATGTCAAAATAGTTTTGGGAGCCAAGGTTATACGCGGAAATGGAATCACCTGCCACGCTGCTGTTGATGGCAAATTCGGCTCCGCCATCTATGGCAAAGTTGACAAAGGTGACAGAAGATGTTCCACAGGCCTGGATATTACCCGTATTAAACACCCCGGAAGAAGCCGCTGCTAACAGGGGATCGCTCTGCTGGTCATTATCCAGGTCTTCCACCACCACTTCCACGAGTCCTGTACTGTTGGTGCAGCGGGTTAAGTGAAGTGAAAAGTTGCCTGATTGAACCGGAGTGACAAACAGTACCCCTTCAAAATAGATATAGGCTTTGCCGTTGGTGATGGGTTGATTGCTACAATTGGTGGCGCTGCCGGTAACATGGAGTTCATTTACATCCGGCAGAGTCACCGTTATATTTCCCAGGTTGGTGGCGGATGTAAAGGGCCCGATGTTCTGGGTATAGATCACTGTTTGGCAGTTGTCCAGCACTTCGAGTTTAAGTGGTTCGTTGCTAAAAACAATCCCTCCAACATGACCCAGCGTATCGGTATAGCCATAGGAACTGGCACCTGTGCTGGTGCGGGTGATCTTGACCGTGGTAAATGCTAAAGGCCCTTCGTTTGTAATCAGGGTCATTTCCAGATAAACTGCGTTGTTGGAGATATCATAGTTCCAAAAAGAGAAATGCGATACTTCGCCCTCATAGGTATTGCCTACTTTGGTTCCACTACCTTCTTCTTTCCATAAGCCATCTGTTTCATTCAGGTACCAAAGGGGAATGGTGGCGGGGGCTGAGCCTTGTAAACTGGCGGGGATCGTCATCTTAAGCGTGGCCTTTTTACCCGTAGCGATCTGCAGGGGTTCACCAGCAGAGCCTTCCAGTTCAACAGCGATCATGCCATAGGATTTCAACAGTACCCGGTAGTTGTTGGCATCGGTGGCTTGAAAACTACCCGGGACGGTTTGGCTAATATCATTTTGCGTGGGGTCGATATTGGCGGCAAAAACCTTTACCGTACCAGAATAAGGTTGGCCATTTGATTTCAGAACCACAGCCGAAGCGGGCATGGTGATGGAAGATCCACCAATGGTTACCACACCACCAGCCGAAGAACTAAAGGTTCCGGCTTCCACTCTTTTGACCAATTTGATGCGAACAAAATTCGTGTTGTTGGCAATGGCAGAAAAAGTGCGAATGCCGGTAAAGTAACCCGCCATTTCCACTTTCACCACTGAATTGTACTTATCAATTTGAATACCATTAAATCGAAAATTACCTTTTGCATTGGTGCTGGTGGTTTGTCCACCGGCCTTTACTATCACTCCGGCAATCGGACTGCCAGACTCATCCAAAACTACCCCGGTGAGATTGGCTGTTACGGGAGAGGCATTAACCACAAGTCCTGGTTCGTTGGAAGGAATATCATTTTTTACCTCTCGCTGACAGGCAGAGAAAAATATAGACAGGTAGGAAACCAGTAAAAGGAACCGCAGGGTAGATTTCATAAAATTGGTTTGGACTGACAAAATACCTCATTTTTTGTTTTTTTTATACTATGCCAATCGCCTAATGGGATGAATGGCATGACTTTGGCGTGTGTTTCGGAAATCGTTTTTCACTCGTTGAAAAATAATACCCTGTTCAGGAAATCTTTAGAGCCTGACAGGGTTTTTTGTTTCAAATGAAGTAAGAGTATAATGTATGTCTAATTGAAAACCTTTATTTATAAGGAAAATTATATATAGGTTATTCAGAAAACCTCAAAAAAAGACACGGATGTCTCCTTGTGTTTTTCTCTTTTTAGTAAATTAGTAGTCAATAGTTTGAAAGGCATGGTCTGATAAGGTGTGAACCCAAATAATGGACCCATGAGACCTTCAACCCATGGGATTATTACCGGAGGTGTTGTCATACTTATTGTTACCATCGGTGTAATCCTTTATATCTCAATCCGGCAGTCTGAGCGCGTGAAAGACACTACCGGATTGGTCAACCTTACTGAGGAAACTCTTCGTCATACCCAAAACCTGATGATGATTGCTCTTGACAACGAAACAGGGGCTCGGGGGTATGTTATCACAGGGGATGAATCTTTTCTTGAGCCATTGGTAAGGTCTGTCGTGCAATTTGAGAATGAACTTGCCTGGTTTAAAGCAAATAACAACCTCAACATCCGCTATTCTTCATTGATCGATTCTCTTTCGCTTTACATAAATTATCGTGTGTTGTTTTCCGATAGCATGGTTAGCCTTAGGCGTTCCAGTGGCCTGGATGCTATTGTTCCGATGGTACGCAATGGTGTGGGAAAGTCATATACGGACAGCATCCGTCAGTTTTCAAATAAGTTAATGGAGTCTGAAACAAGCGCACTTTCCCGGCGAAAGAAACTGAATGAATCGATGATTGATAAGCTCAACCTGATATTGTACAGTGTATTGGGTATAGTATTCATTCTGGCCATTTATAGTTTGTATAACCTGCGTGCCGATATCCTGAAAAAAGAGATGAGTGAGCGAAAGTTCAGGGCGCTGCTGGATTCAGCGCCGGATGCCACCGTGATAGTGGATGAGGAGGGTTATATCCGGATGATAAATCAGCAGACGGAGAAATTATTTGGGTATAGCAAGGAAGAGATGATAGGAAGAAAAGTGGAGATGCTTATACCGGAGGAGTTACTCCGGCAACATGAAACCCACCGGAGAAATTATGCGGAAACTCCCCGTGTCCGTATGATGGGGGCCGGTATTGAGTTGATGGCTTTAAAGAAAGGGGGCGATAAGTTCCCGGTGGCCATCAGTTTATCGCCCATAAAAACGGAGGAAGGAAGTATGGTGTCGGCCTCTGTTCGTGATATTACCCTTAGCAAGGAACTGGAGAATAATTTGAGAAAGTCAAATGAAGAGCTTGAGGCCTTTACCTATTCTGTATCGCATGACCTTCGCGCCCCGCTCAGGGGAATTACTGGTTTTACCACCATTCTGGAGAATGAGTATGCCAGTCAGCTTGACATTGAAGCCAGGCGCATCACTTCGGTGATCAAATCAAATGCTTTGCGAATGGGCAATCTGATTGATGACCTGTTGGCATTTTCGCGCATGGGCAGAAAGGACCTGGTAAAAATGAAAGTGGATATGGACAAAGTAGCTAATGAAGTGATTATGGAGTTGAAGACGGAGGAAAAGGGGGAGGCGGTAAAATGGACCGTTGAGCCTTTACCCCTGGTAAGTGGAGATCCGGCCACAATCCGCCAGGTATGGGTAAACCTGTTGTCCAATGCGGTTAAGTATAGTAGTAAGAAATCCCCTCCGGAGATCCGAATCGGGCATTATTACCAGGACAATAAGCAGGTCTATTTCATAAAGGATAATGGTGTGGGGTTTGATAACCGGTATAAGGATAAGTTATTCAAAGTTTTTCAGCGGTTACACAGCCATGCCGAGTTTGAGGGTACCGGGGTGGGGCTGGCCCTGGTACAAAAGATAATCAATCGACACGGGGGTCAGGTATGGGCGGAGGGGGAAATCGGTATTGGGGCAACTTTTTACTTTTCATTACCCATGGATATTTAATTAATTAAAATAAATCCAATGACAACACATTCCGTGGAGATCCTTTTGGTGGAAGATAATATTCATGATGCCGAGCTAACCATTCGGGAATTGCGCAAGCATAATATGGCCAATCAGCTTGTGCATGTAAAAGATGGGGAGGAAGCGCTTGATTTTCTTTTTGCCAGGGGTGCATATAAAGGACGTAACAGTCACCAGTATCCAAAAGTGGTGCTACTAGACATACAGATGCCAAAACTCAATGGCTTGGAGGTATTGGAGTATTTAAAACGGGATCAGAGTACGCGAGCCATTCCGGTGGTGATGCTGACTTCTTCGGCAGAGAACCCGGATATTCAGCGGTGTTATGACCTGGGGGCCAACAGTTATATTGTAAAACCGGTGAATTTTGAAGGGTTTGCGGAATCCATACGCAGCCTGGGATTTTACTGGTTGCTTCTAAACCATTCACCATTGACATGAGTTTAGGGAAAGACCTTAGAATATTAATGTTGGAAGACGATCCAACCGATGCCGAACTGATCCAGCGAAGCCTGCGGGGTCAGATCGGGAACCCACGTTTTCAGGTAGTGGCCAACGCAATGGATTATGCGCTGGCCCTGGAGAAATTTCATCCCGATGTGATCCTGGCGGATAATTCACTGCCCCAGTTTGATGCTACAGATGCCTTGCAATACCTGCATGATAAGGGGTATTTTATTCCATTTATAATGGTAACTGGCACCATGTCAGAGGAATTTGCCGTGGCCATTCTGAAGAAGGGTGCGGACGATTATGTTTTAAAGAGCAGCCTTGTCCGTTTACCATCAGCTATTAATGCCGCCCTTCGGCATCATGAAACGGAAATGGCCAGGGAGCGGGCCATTTCCCAATTGGTGATCTCGGAGAGGAACTACCGGAACCTTGTGGAGCGGATTACCGATGCCTTTATAGCGTTGGACAAAGACTGGCGTTACACCTTTATAAACAGACAGGCGGCGGTGCTTATTCGGCGGGCACCCCATGAGGTCCTGGGGAAATCTGTATGGGATATATTTCCCGAGGCGGTTGGGTCCGCCACTTATCATGCCATGCAGAAAGCCATGCGTGAACAGCGTTACCAGTCCAACACTGATTATTTTGCGCCCCTCGATCTTTGGCAGGAAAATCATATTTACCCTTCTGAAGATGGTTTATCCATGTTTATCCGTAACATTTCTGAAAGGATTAAGTTGGAGAAAGAGCTGGTAGAGCAAAAACGGAAAGAGCAGGTACGGATCACAGCCACAGCGTTGGCGGCCCAGGAAAAGGAACGGAATGCCATAGCCGTGGAGTTGCACGATAATGTTAATCAAATACTGGTGGGCACCAACCTGATGCTCACGATCATCCGTGACCGCCCTGAAAAATTAGGGGAATTGCTGCCAGCCTGTATGGATAGCATTGGCCAGGCGATCAGCGAGAACCGAAAAATTGCACATGAGCTGGTGTCACCAAACCTGGAGACTGACAGCCTGATAAGTCAACTGGAAAGATTGAAGGTCAATATGCTTTCCCCGGTAGGCATTGAGGTCAGGGTAGGGCAGGAACCCCTTATGGAGAATTTGCTTAGCCCGGAACAGAAATTGGCCTTATACCGGATTTTTCAGGAACAATGCGCCAATATTGTCAAGTATGCCCAGGCCTCGGAGGTTTTGTTTTTGTTGGAGAAAAAGGGGGAGCATTTTCATATCAAGATACTTGACAACGGAAAGGGGGCGGCACTAACGGATATGCACAAAGGGATCGGTCTTAGCAATATTGCCGCCCGGTTACATATATATGATGGAAGGATGGAAGTCTGGACCGCGCCAGACGAGGGTTTCTGTCTTGATCTTTATTTACCCCTGAAACAGGATTGACCTTTCCTCCCTATCTTCACGGAAAGAGTGCTATTTGAAATTGCCTTCTCTTATTTTAGGCCGAAACATTCATTTTTGTGACTTTTATTACAAAAAACAGGTCAAAAGTTGACAATGCTCAGTTTTTGCCAGTTAACCCGACAATATTTTTACAACTTGTAAGCAATCAAGTAACACAAAATCAATTAGTATGATACGTCCAACCAAAACAGATCTTCTGGAATGGGTTAAGAAAATGGCCGCGCATTTCGAGCCCGACCGGGTACATTGGTGTACCGGAACAGAGGAAGAGTATAACACACTTTGCAACCGGCTGGTAGAAAAAGGAACCTTTATAAAACTCAATCCTGCCAAACGCCCCAATAGCTTTGCCTGCTTCAGTGATCCGAGTGATGTGGCACGGGTGGAAGACCGCACTTATATCTGTAGCCGAAGAAAGGAAGATGCTGGCCCAACCAATAACTGGTTTGATCCTGCGGAAATGAAAAAGAAACTGGATGCACTTACCAAAGGAAGCATGAAGGGTCGTACATTATATGTAATCCCTTTCTGTATGGGACCTGTCGGGTCTCCATTTTCCCGGTATGGTGTACAGTTGACCGATAGTGAGTATGTGGTGGTGAACATGAAGATCATGACCCGCATGGGTGAAGCCATCATGCCTTACCTGGATGATAATTTTGTAAAATGTATCCACACCCTGGGTGCTCCTTTGCAACCCGGGCAGGAAGATGCCAAATGGCCCTGCAACCCAACTGAAAAATACATTACCCACTTCCCCGATGAGCGCCTGATCATTTCCTATGGTAGTGGTTATGGGGGTAATGCCCTGTTGGGTAAAAAATGTTTTGCCCTTCGTATTGCCTCGGTCATGGGTCGTGAAGAAGGCTGGCTGGCCGAGCACATGCTGATCCTGGGTGTACAATCACCAGATCAGGAGAAGACCTATGTGGCTGCCGCTTTCCCAAGCGCTTGCGGTAAGACCAATTTCGCTATGATGATACCCCCTGCCGGCATGGATGACTGGAAGGTTACCACGGTCGGTGATGATATTGCCTGGATACACAAAGGAGACAATGGTAAATTATATGCCATTAACCCTGAAGCCGGATATTTCGGTGTGGCCCCGGGAACCAATGAAAAAACCAATCCTAATGCGATGGCTTCGATCAAAGCGAATACCATCTTTACAAACGTAGCTATTACCCCTGATGGTGATGTGTGGTGGGAAGGGATGACCAAAGAAGTACCTGATGGATTGATCGACTGGCACGGAAAGCCATTTGACAAGAATGCAGGTAAGCCGGCAGCCCACCCGAACGCGCGTTTCACAGCGCCGGCCGAACAAAACCCCGCTATCGACAGCGCCTGGGATGATCCCAAAGGCGTGCCTGTTGAAGCCTTTATCTTCGGTGGTCGCCGCAACAGCGTGATCCCGCTGGTTTACCAATCTTTCAACTGGAACTTTGGCGTGTACCTGGCCGCTACCATGGGTAGTGAAATGACCGCCGCCGCCTTTGGAGAAATTGGTAAAGTACGCCGCGACCCATTTGCCATGCTGCCCTTTATGGGTTATCATATGGGAGATTATTTCAACCATTGGCTGCAATTTGGCCGCGACCTGCCCAATGCCCCCCGTATTTTTGGAGTGAACTGGTTCCGCAAAAACGAAAAAGGAGAGTTTGTATGGCCCGGATTTGGCCAGAACCTGCGGGTACTCAAATGGATCATTGGTCGCATAAAAGGAAAAGCTTCTTCAGTTGAATGCCCCATCGGATGGAGACCCCGGTACAGTGATATGGACTGGAGAGGACTCGATGAAAATCAATTCTCGCAGGATGTATTCAATGACATGATGGTAATCGACCGGGAATTGTGGAAACAGGAACTGCTGGGACATGAAGAACTTTTTGAAAAAGCATATGACCGCCTTCCGAAGGAATTCTTATTTATGAGAGAACTGTTGTTGTCCGCTCTCTGGCGTTCTCCAGCCAAATGGGGACTTGCCCCTGAACGGCACGACTAAGACAGATTGATTGCTTACCATGTGGGGACAGCGTGACCTGGTGTCCGCTGTCCCTCATTATTATTAATTTAGTGAACTATGAACTGGTTTAGCAGTCTATTCACCCAACCGGGCATTGCCCAAACTGTAGTGATCTACGGGTTGGTGATGGCCGTGGGCATTTGGTTAGGAAGAGTGAAGTTATTCGGCATATCGCTGGGTGTTACCTGGATTCTCTTTGCCGGACTTACCCTATCATATTTTGGCGTATCGGTTGAAAAAGAGACCGAACATTTTCTTAAAGAGTTTGGCCTGATCCTCTTTGTTTACTCGATCGGGCTTCAGGTTGGGCCGGGTTTTTTTGCCTCCCTGAAAAAGAATGCCCTTACCAACAATATCCTGGCAGGCACCGTTGTGCTATCCGGCATCCTCATCACGATTTTATTCTATTTATTTAGCGGCAACCATATCTCGGTCATGGCCGGTGTCATGAGTGGGGCCGTTACCAATACCCCCGGATTGGCCGCCGCACAGGCGACTGTTACCGATATGCACTTTACGGGAACCGAGAAAAACCTGATCACCATCGCGTATGCGGTTACCTATCCGCTTGGTGTATTTGGCATCATCGGGGCGCTGATCATGCTGAAGAAATTCTTTGGCATAAATATCGAACGCGAACAGGAACTCCACCGAAAACTCGGGAAAATAAGGGCAGACCGCCCCATTTCGATACACCTTACGTTGGAAAACCGCCAGATGGCCGGGAAAACCCTTCGAAAGTTGTTCGAAATGCTGCGGGAGAATGTGGTGGTTTCCAGGATGCGCCATGAGGGCGAGATCATCACCCCCACCCCGGAAACAGTACTGGCTGAGAATGATGTTCTGCTCATTGTGACTTCCCGCAAACAGGTGGAGCAATTGAAAATGCTCATCGGCTCCGAAGCCAAGATCGATCTCCGTAAGGCAAAAGAAAGTGCGCTACAGTCAAGCTATATTGTAGTAACAAATGATGCGGTAACACACAAACGCCTGGGAGATATACTTGAGTTTCATGACGACGAGGGCTTTACCCTCACCCGCCTCAACCGGGCTGGTATAGAAATGGTGCCCCATGGCGATATCTTTCTTCAGTTGGGGGATACTGTTAAAGTAGTTGGAACCCAGGAAGGAATACAGGCGGTGACCAAGGTAATGGGTAACTCGCTTAAAAAACTGGAAGTACCCGACCTGGCACCTATTTTCATTGGTATTGTGCTGGGCATCATATTAGGAAGCATTCCTTTCCATATTCCTCATATACCCATGGCAGTTAAGATCGGTATGGCGGGTGGCCCGCTGATCATCGCGCTGTTGTTAAGCCGTTTTGGGGGCATGTTTTACCTTACCAATTACACAACCAATAGCGCCAACCTGATGATCCGGGAGCTTGGCATCGGGCTCTTTCTGGCCAGTGTGGGATTGAGTAGCGGGGGAAACCTGTCTGCCGCTTTTGCCGATGGAACGGGTTGGACCTGGGTTGGAATGGGTGTGGTGATTACCATTGTTCCTTTGTTGATCACCGGAATTGTGGCGATGAAGTATTTCAGGAAGACCTTCTTTGAAACCTGTGGTTTGTTGGCAGGTGCCTCCACCGACCCGCCCGCCCTGGCATTTGCTTCCAAGCTTGCCGGCAGCGATATCCCGGCCATTACTTATGCAACTGTTTATCCGCTTACGATGATCCTGCGGATCGTAGGCGCCCAGTTATTGATCCTGTTCTTTCTATGACAACAGCTAATTTGAATTTCAGCGAGCCCCGGTTACTAAGTCCAAAAACAAGGTGCCTCATTATATTATTGATCGCCTGTCTGGGTTATAGTCAGGCAAACGGCCAATACAGAAATCATGTTCGTAACCGCTCCCTTTCCTGGGTGGGGGTTATCACCCAGGTGAAATTGAACGATAAATGGGTGATACTGACCGATTTTCACCACCGGCGGGATGAGTTTATGGCCAACCCAAACTTTTACCTCATTCGTACGGCACTGGGCAGAAAATTGGCCGGAAACCACCTGGTGGCGGCTGGAGCGGCCCATATGTGGCTATCCGCCTCGGTACAGGGACAGCATTATTTCACCGGGGAAAACCGTCTGTATGAGCAATGGCAGCATGGGAGCAAATGGGGCAAGATCAATTTTCTGCAACGGATAAGAAATGAACAACGCTGGCAGCAAACAATAGTGAACGGAAAGAAAACCGGTTACAACCAGTTCTCCAACCGATTCAGGTATATGATACAATGGACCTTCCCCCTTTCCAAGAACCCCCATATACCCTCCCTGGTTTTAGCCGATGAATTTATGTGGCAGGTAGGAAAAGCCATTGCCCATAACCAGATTGACCAGAACCGAATCTTTCTGGGCATCAAACAAAAAATCTCTCCCAGCCTCAGTTTTGACATGGGTTATATGAATTTGCGCCAGCAAAAGCCCGACGGGATAAACTGGGATAATAACCACATTCTTAGGCTATTTTTCTACTACCAATCGCGTTGAAATTAAGGTCCTGATTGATAATAATCAGTTTTTGCCCTGACCCATATAACCGATTTCCGGAGGAATAGGAAGTAACTATGCGTTGACAAAACGCACCTCTAAATCTTTTATCATGGGACAGAAAGTTAAAGCGGCAAAGAAGGTTAAGAAAGCATCGAAACCAACGAAGACCCGCAAGTATGTTTATTCATTTGGCGGCGGTAAAGCCGACGGAAACGAATCAATGAAGAACCTCCTCGGAGGTAAAGGCGCCAATCTGGCTGAAATGGCCGGGCACCCGAACCTGAAACTTCCGGTACCACCGGGTTTCACCCTCACCACCGAGGTTTGTACCTATTATTATGATAACCGCAAATCCTATCCAAAGGAATTGAAGGATCAGGTGGGAAAGGCCCTGGAAAGTGTAGAAAAGCTGATGGGAAAGAAATTTGGGGATAAGAACAACCCCTTGTTGCTTTCGGTCCGCTCCGGCGCGCGTCGCTCTATGCCCGGGATGATGGAAACCGTATTGAACATTGGATTGAATGAAGAAACCATCAAAGGCCTGGTGGCCCATACCGGGGATGAACGCTTTGCGTATGACGCCTATCGCCGTTTGATCATGATGTATGCCGATGTGGTGATGGAAAAAGCCGCTGGTATCGAACCCAAAGGAAAAGGGATCCGCAAACAACTCGATGAGAAACTCGAGGCCATCAAGAGCAAACAAGGATATATTAGCGATACTGACCTTACCGCTGAAGAGTTGAAAAGCCTGGTAAAAGACTATAAAGCCACTGTAAAGAAAGTATTGGGAACAGAGTTTCCCGATGATCCAATGAAACAATTATGGGGAGGTATCGGCGCCGTATTCAGCAGTTGGAACGGTAAGCGTGCCTTTGAATACCGCCGCATTGAAAAGATACCCCACGAATGGGGAACAGCCGTGAATGTACAAGCCATGGTATTTGGTAACATGGGCAATGACAGTTGCACAGGTGTGGCCTTTACCCGTAACCCCGGAAATGGTGAAAACCATTTCTATGGAGAATACCTGGTCAATGCCCAGGGAGAAGATGTGGTGGCTGGTATTCGCACCCCTGCTCCGGTGAATGCCTATTCGAAAAATGATCAGAGTAAGCACATGCCTACCCTGGAAATGATCATGCCGGTTCAGTACAAGGAATTGTTTGCCTATCAACGTAAGCTGGAAAAGCACTATAAGGATATGCAGGACATTGAGTTTACCATTGAAAAGGGAAAACTCTATATGTTGCAATGCCGTGTGGGTAAACGCAATGGGGTAGCCGCGGTGCGCATGGCAACTGAAATGTTTGCCGAGAAATTGATCAATGCTGAAACAGCGATCATGCGGGTTGGACCCAACCAATTGGTAGAGCTGTTGCTCCCCATGTTGGATCCTAAAGCCGAACTCGCCAATAAAGCCATTGCCAAAGGATTGCCCGCCGGTCCCGGTGGTGCCATTGGCCAGGTGGTATTTACCTCAGAGGAAGCTGTAGAACGCGCGTCGATCGGTGAGAAAGTGATCCTGGTACGTGAAGAAACCTCGCCGGAAGATGTGGATGGCATGCACAAATCACAGGCGATATTGACCACCAAAGGGGGTATGACCTCACACGCCGCCCTTGTTGCCAGGGGTTGGGGCCGGTGCTGTATCGTGGGTTGTGGTGATATCGAAATCAATATGGAGCACCGGACCTTTACTACTAAAGATGGTCAGGTGATCCGTGATGGAGACTGGATCAGTCTGAATGGTACAAAAGGATTGGTGTACAATGGAAGTCTGCCCTTGGTAGATATCGATATTGACAGCAATAAATCATACAAGGACCTGATGAAGATGGTGGACAAGGTGAAACAGATGGGTGTGCGTGCCAATGCTGAAACTCCTTCGGATGCCATTCATGCCGCCAAGTTTGGCGCGGAAGGTATCGGTTTGTTCCGTACAGAGCATATGTTCTACGGCGAAGGAAGCGATAAGCCGCTGTTCCTGTTGCGTAAGATGATCGTAAGCCGGACAGAGGATGAAAGAAGAAAAGCCCTGAACGAACTCTTTGTTTTCGTGAAGTCGGATATCAAAAAGACCCTGGAGGTTATGAAAGGCCACCCGGTAACCATCCGGCTGCTTGATCCTCCACTGCATGAGTTTGTACCACATGATAAGGAGAAGTTGTTTGTCCTGAGTAAGGAACTGGGCATCCGCCTGAGTGTACTGAGAAGAAGGGTACTGGCCTTGCACGAAAACAACCCCATGCTGGGACACCGCGGGGTACGTCTGGGGATCAGTTATCCCGAGATCACTGAAATGCAGGTAAGGGCCATTTTGGAAGCAGCCGGTGAATTAAAACTGGCAGGTAAAAAAGCCATGCCTGAGATCATGATTCCGGTTACCTGTTCGCTGAATGAATTGATCCACCAGCGGAAGATCGTGGATACTGTTTATAAAGAAGTATGTGGCAAGCTCAAGGTAAAAGCCATTCCCTATCTCTATGGCACCATGATCGAGATCCCAAGGGCTGCGTTGAAAGCCTCCCGCATGGCAGAAGCCGCCGAGTTCTTCAGCTTTGGTACCAATGACCTTACCCAGATGAGCTTTGGTTTCAGCCGGGATGATATTGGCGGATTCCTCCCCAACTATCTTGACCAGAAGATCCTTCCCGATGATCCTTTCCAAACCATCGACCAGGAAGGCGTGGGTGAATTGATCAAAGAAGGTACCATACGTGGTCGGAAAACCCGCCCCGGGTTGAAAGTCGGTATCTGTGGCGAACATGGTGGCGATCCGGAAAGCGTGAAATTCTTCCATCGTATCGGACTGAACTATGTGAGTTGCTCACCGTTCCGTGTGCCGATTGCCCGGTTGGCTGCGGCACAGGCGGCGATCGAGTTTAAGAGGAAGTAGGGTTTAGTTAACCGCAGAGAACATGAGGACGCTGAGGTACGCAGAGAGATTTTTTAAATTGACGATTTACGAAAAGCTAGTAGCAATTAAATTCTAGTGCTCTCATTATCTCTGCGTACCTCAGCGTCCTCATGTTCTCCGCGGTTACCCCCTCTTCCAAATAAAATTTGCTTTTCTGAACACTGTTCATTATTTTCGCACCCGATGACCATTACAGACAGAAAGCAACGGGAGCGGGAGGAAATGCGCCAGCTTATCCTCGAAGGGGCCAGGGATGTATTCCTGGAGAAGGGTTACGAGCATGCTTCGCTGCGAAATATTGCCGAGCGGATCGAATACAGCCCCGGCACCCTTTATCTGTATTTTAAGGACAAAGATGAGATCTTCCATGCGCTGCATGAGGAGGGCTTCCGCCGCATGCTGGTACAGATGCAGCCTTTGCAACATGTATCCAACCCGTTTGAACGCCTGAAGGCCATGGGCCGCGTCTATATGGAGTTTGCGAGGAAAAACAAGGACTTTTATGACCTTATGTTTATTGTCAGGGGCCCCGTGAAGCATGAAATAGCCGACCATGAAAAGTGGGAAATGGGGAGCCGTACCCTCAATTATTTAAAGGATATTCTGAGGGAATGTCAAACCATTGGGTATTTCCAGGGTATGGATATAGAGTACCTGTCATTTTCCATCTGGTCCACCATGCATGGCATGTCGGCACTCTATTGCCGCGAACGTTGCCAGGCTTATCCGGAACATGATCCCAATGACCTGATGGAACAGGGTTTTCGCATCTATGTAGAACTGCTGGATAAGAAGTGATTTTTTTTGCTTAATCAATGAACGTTGTTCATTAAATAAACATTAATTATTAAACCAGAACCATGAAAGGTAAAATGCTAATTCCGGGTATTCTAATGCTGCTGATAGGTGGTCCGGTAGTAAAAGCGCAAACGGTGCTGGACCGTTACATTATCGAGGGGCTTAGTCAGAACCTGGTATTAAAGGAAAAACAAGGGAGCCTGGATAAAAGCCTTGTCGCCCTTAAAGAGGCGAAGTCCTATTTTTTACCCAGCAGTAGTTTTGAAACCCAGTACACCCTGGCAGGAGGTGGACGCGCTATCGAGATTCCGGTAGGAGATCTGCTAAACCCGGTTTATTCAACGTTGAACCAACTTACTTCCTCCAACAATTTCCCGCAGATAAAGAATGTGTCGGAGCAATTGGCGCCGGATAATTTCTATGATGCCCGCATCAAGACCGTCATGCCCCTGATCAACCCGGATATCCGTATCAACCGGGACATTAAAACCAAACAGACGGGGTTAAAAGAAACAGAGATCCTGATCTATAAGCGGGAATTGATAAAAGAGATCAAGACCGCCTACTATAACTACCTTATGTCGGGCAAAGCGATTGATATCTATGCCAATGCCCTGGTGGTGGTAAACCAGAATTTGCGTTTGAATCAATCCTTGTTGGCCAATGGAAAGGGTCTCCCGGCCTATGTATCTCGCGCGGAAAGTGAAGTAAAGCAGGTGGAAGCCCAGTGGCAAAATGCAAAGAATGAACAAGCCAATGCACGCGCTTACTTTAATTTTTTATTGAACCGTTCTTTAGTTGATACGATCGAAGTGATGGATATAACCTGGAGCGAATCTTTCTTAGATCCTTTACAATCATCCATTGAAGGACAATCAGCCAGGCGGGAGGAATTAAAAAGTCTGGACATTGCCCGGGATATCAATACCGATCTCTTAAAAATGAATAAATCCTACCGGATACCGAGGCTCAATACCTTTCTCGACCTCGGGGCTCAGGGTTTTGATTTTAAGGTAAAAGAGGGATCGCTTTTTTATATCGCGGGATTGCAATTACAGATACCCTTGTTTCAGGGAAAAAGAAACCTGTACAAGATCCAGCAACAGGAGATCGAGATTAAGAACCTGGCATTGACCACCTCCAATACACAGCGGCAACTGGAGCTGGCTGCCTTTGTAAGTCGCAACAATGCCCTGAATGCCTATCAAAACCTGTTAGCCTCCCGAAAGCAACAGGAGTCGGCACAATCTTATTTTAAGTTGATCGACCGGGGCTACCGCGAAGGCATCAATGGTTTCATTGAGTTGCTGGATGCCCGCAACCAACTTACGACCAGTCAGGTGCAGACCAATATTTTAGAATTTAAACTCTTATCGGCGCTGGCTGATCTGGAACGTCAAACCGCATCATATCCCATTAACCAATAAACGTTTTTATGAGGACATTTTATTTATTCATGACCCTGGCCCTGGTGTTGTCGGCCTGTTCGGAGAAGAAAAAGGCAACCACAGAGGCAACGGCCAATACGGAGACAGTGCCGGTAAAGATCGCGCCTGTTTCCAGCACGGATCAAACCGGCTCCCTGGTTCTTTCAGGTATTCTGCATACTGAAGAAGAAACAAAACTCTCTTTTAAAATTGGCGGGGTCATTGATCAGATCGCTGTGGAGGAAGGGCAATATGTACGTAAAGGTCAATTACTCGCTTCGCTCAAATCCACCGAAATAGCTGCCCAGGTCAGCCAGGTGCAGTTGTCGGTAGAAAAAGCAGAAAGGGACCTTCAACGCGCGCAGAACCTCTTTAATGATAGTGTCGCTACATTGGAGCAACTGCAAAATGCCAGGACCGGTGTGGATATAGCCCGGCAAAATTTGCAGCAGGTCACATTTAATCAGCAATACTCCCGCATTTATGCACCGACAGACGGGTTTATCGCCCGCAAAATATCCCAGACCGGTGAACTGGCCAGTCCGGGCACGCCCATCCTGATCATGGGGTCGGTATCACCTTCCAGTAAATGGATACTCAGCGTAGGCGCAGCCGATCGCGAGTGGGCGGCCATGGAAAAGGGAAACAAAGCAACGGTTATGCTGGATGCTTTTCCTGGGAAAGAGTTTCAGGCAGTGGTAAGCCGTAAATCGTTGGCGGCTGATCCAGTCTCCGGTTCTTTTGAGGTGGAATTACAGGTTGCCTTTGGCGATACACGTCCAGCCATAGGTATGTTTAGCAAAGCCCGTGTAAAACCAGCAAAAGCCATAAGTGGATTCACGATTCCTTTTGAAGCTCTGTTGGAGGCTGATGGGAAAAAAGGATATGTGTTTGTATCCAATGACCAGAAGACAGTCAAGCGGATCGAGGTACAGATCGGTTCGATGGACAATAAGCAGGTGTATATCGAAAAAGGGTTGGAAGGATTTGCCTATGTGGTCATTTCCGGAAGCCCCTATTTATCTGACCACAGTGCCATCACTATCATAAAATAATACTGACCATGAAATTGACATCCTTTTTTGTAAGGAACTATCAGTTCACACTGGTCATGTTCCTGATGGTGGTGGTGGTAAGCGCGACCACTTTGCTCACCATGCCCCGGGCGGAGGATCCGGAAATCAATCCCCCTCAATACCCGATCATTGTTTTATATCCTGGAACCAGTCCAAAGGATATGGAAGAACTGGTGGTAAAACCCATTGAGAAGAAGGTGACTGAATTGGAGAACATCAAAAAGATCACGACAACGATCGAAGATGGCGTGGCGGTGCTTATTGTAGAGTACAAGTACAATAGTGATGTGGAGGCCAAATACCAGGAGTTGGTTCGTGAGGTCAACGCACTGGAGTCGGAATTACCAGATGATATTTATAGTATCAAAGTGAATAAGGTTTCGCCAACCGATGTAAGCATTTTGCAAATGGCGCTTGTGTCGGAGAATGCGTCCAATGAAAAATTGAAAGCTTATGCGGAAGACTTAAAGGAGCAATTGGAAAAAGTGAAAAGCCTGAAGCGGGTGAACTATTGGGGGGTGCCTGATCAGGTAGTGCGGGTGGATATGCAATTGGATAAACTGGCGCAATTAAAGATCCCCATCAATTATGTGATTGGGAGTATCCAGAGTGAGGCGGCCAACATTCCGGCGGGGAGTATCCGTGCCGGGACCAAATCCTTTAATGTAAAGACAAGCGGGAAATATAAGGACCTGGAAGAAATAAGGAATACAGTAGTGTATAGTGGAAATGGGAAGCAGGTCTATTTAAAAGATGTGGCAGAGGTCGGGTTTCGGTATGAGGAGGAAAAATACATTACCCGGATCAATGGCCATCGGTGTGTATTGGTGACAGCGGCCCAGAAATCAGGTGAAAATATTTCGGCTACACAAGATGCGTATCGTCCGGTGATCGATTCATTTGAAAAGAAACTACCGGCAAATATTGCCCTCATCCGAAATTTTGATCAGGCGGATAATGTAAGCAGCCGCCTTGGAAGCCTTGGCATGGATTTTCTTATCGCCATTGGGCTGGTGTTAATCACCTTGTTACCCCTGGGATGGAGAGCTTCCCTGGTAGTGATGGTGGCCATTCCTTTATCGCTAGGTTTGGGTATAGTCACCATGAACTTTCTGGGTTTCTCTTTGAATCAGTTAAGTATTGTGGGATTTGTGGTGGCACTTGGCTTGTTGGTGGATGACAGTATTGTGGTGGTGGAAAATATTGAGCGTTGGCTCCGCGAAGGACATACCCGCACTTACGCGGCCATTGAAGCTACCAAGCAGATCAGTCTGGCTGTACTGGGATGTACCGCCACCCTGATGATCGCTTTTCTTCCCCTGGTCTTCTTACCCGAAGCCTCCGGTGAATTCATCCGTGGCTTACCCATGGCCGTAATTACATCGGTATTTGCCTCCATGCTGGTTTCTCTCACCATTGTGCCCTTTATGGCGAGCAAATTGTTAAGGCAACATGCCAATCCCGAAGGAAATATTTTTCTCCGTGGGTTAAAGAAGATCATTCATGGCAGTTATTCCCGGTTATTGGTAAAAGCGTTGAACCGGCCTGTTCTCACCCTGATCATTGCTTTCGCCTTGTTTGCCGGATCACTGGCAGTGTTTGGCATTATCGGGTTCAAATTATTCCCAACTTCGGAGAAACCCCAGTTCCTCATCAATGTGAAGATGCCGCTTCAAAGCAATGTGGATGCCACCAATGAAATGACCCGGTATGTGGAATCTGAATTAAAGAAAGTAAAAGAAGTGGCATTCTATACCAGCAATATTGGGAAAGGGAATCCCCGCATCTATTACAATGAGATACCCGAGAATGAGAAGAGTGATTATGCGCAGATCTATGTACAACTGCAAAAAGATGTAAAAGCCTATGAAAAGAAAAAGATCATTGAGGACCTGAGAAAGCAATTTGAAAAACAACCTGGTGCACGGATCGAAGTAAAGGATTTTGAGCAAGGTCCACCGGTGGAAGCTCCCGTGGCCATCCGAGTTACCGGTGACAACCTGGATACACTCCGGAAGCTGGCGGCTCAAACCGAAGCGCTTATCAAATCCATTCCCGGTACCATCTATGTCACCAATGACATAGGCGTATTGAAATCCGATCTCAAATTAAAGATCAACACCGACAAAGCCCGTGGTCTTGGCATTCAGACAGCCGATATTGATAAAACCCTGCGACTGGCAGTATCCGGATTTGAAGCCGGGAAATATACCAATGCGGAAGGTGATGAGTATGATATCATGATCGGGGCGCCAAAAGGGAATTATCCCACGCTGGATAATTTTGAATCAGTGTATGTAAACAATGCATTGGGTACACCCATTCCGCTCAAGCAGGTAGCTACTCTTGAGTTCGAGTCATCGCCTTCTACCATCAAGCACCTCGACAAAAAACGATTTGTGATGGTCAAAGCCTTTACCAGCAAAGGAGTGCTTGCCGGCGAGGTCAATGCGGCTTTTGAAGAAAAAGCAAAATCGATCCAATGGCCTGATGGCTATGCGTATCAGATCGCCGGGGAAGCTGAAGGGGAGAAGGAAGCCTTTGGCGGGGGTTTTATGACCGTTGTCATTGCCACGGTGTTTCTCTTTATCATGGTGCTGATCCTGGAGTTTAAAACCTTGAAGAGTACGCTCATTGTATTATCCGTTATTCCTCTGGGTATTATTGGCGGGGTATTGATGTTATGGGTCACTGGCAACCCCATGTCCTTTGTGGCCATTATTGGTTTTATCGGGCTCGCGGGGGTGGAAGTGAAGAACTCCATCCTGCTGGTGGATTTTACCAATCAGTTAAGGGAGGAAGGAAAGGGCCTTGATGAAGCGATCCAGATCGCCGGGGAGTTGCGTTTCCTGCCCATTGTGCTCACCAGTTTAACGGCCATAGGTGGTTTAACACCCATTGCGCTCAACAGCAATCCGTTGATTTCGCCGCTGGCGCTGGTGTTGATAGGCGGGTTGATCTCGTCTACTTTGTTGTCAAGGATTGTGACACCGGTGGTGTATAAGTTGATACCGCCGAGAGTGGGGAATACCTAAACCAAGGGTTCTTGCTGGCTCAGGCAATGAAAACTCCCCAATCCCCAGATGATATGGGTGGAGTCAATGCCAACGATCTCACGGGAGGGAAAGCACTCCTGGATAATGGATAGTGCTTTTTCGTCTTTGTCGCAGCGGAACGTGGGAACTATGACCGCGTGATTGGCAATGTAAAAGTTGGCATAGGAGGCGGGAAGGCGCTGCCCTTCATACACTACCTCATCGGGCATGGGTAGTTCAACAATATTGAGTTGTTTGCCATTGAGCAGACGAAGTTTTTTTAATTGTTTCAGGTTGTGCTGGAGCAGGGCATGATTTTCATCCTGCTTGTTTTCTTCGATAACGGTAAGCACCGTGTCTTCATTCACAAAACGCACTGTATCGTCGATATGGCCATCGGTGTCATCGCCCACAATGCCTTCATCTACCCAAAGAATTTGTTCTACGCCATAATAATTACGCAGATACTCCTCGATCTGGTCCTGGTTAAGATGCGGGTTGCGGTTGGGATTGAGTAAGCAGGCGGTGGAAGTGAGCAGACTTCCTTTTCCATTGAATTCCACGCTTCCGCCTTCCATCACAATACCCGGGTGAAAAACCGGGATATCAAATTGTTTTCCAATAAGCGTAGGGATGACATCATCCAGGTCATAGGGCGGGTATTTGTTTCCCCAGGCATTGTATCCCCAGTCAACGATCACTTTTTTGATATCGGCAGCGGGGTTTATTAAAAAAGCCGGACCATGATCCCGGCACCAGGCGTCGTTGGTGGGATGAAAATAGAATTCGATTCGGGAGAGATCGACCGCGGCTTTTTCCAGATGTCCAATAGCGAATTGACGCATGGCTTCATCAGCCACGTTGATGCGAACGATCTCCGATTTGGAGACTTCCTTAATAAACCGGCAATAATTCGGGTAAATGAGGTTGATTTTTCCGGGCCAGCTCTCCTCCTTGTGTGGCCAACTGAGCCACATGGCTTCATGCTTTTCAAACTCAGCGGGAAAATAGTATCCTTGTTCTTTTGGAGTCATTTATTTGATTATTCTGAGTCAATATATCGTTTTGTAAGCGGTTGATAGGAGTCTATTCTTCTATCACGCAAGAAAGGCCAGTGGGTACGATAGCTGTCAGTTTTACTTAAATCAAGTTCCTGTATGTGAATCTCTTCCTGATCGTGGGAGGCTTTGTAGAGAATGGAACCGAATGGATTGGTGATAAAGGAGCCGCCCCAGAATTTCATGGCGCCGTTTTGTTCCAGTCCAACACGGTTTACGCTCACCACATGGACGCCATTGGCCACGGAATGGCTGCGTTGGATGGTTTGCCAGGCATTGTATTGTTCGGTATTGGTAGCCTCATCCTGGGAGGTGGCCCAGCCAATAGCGGTGGGATAGAATAGTATTTCAGCACCCATCAGTGCGGTGATTCGGGCCGCTTCGGGGTACCATTGGTCCCAGCAAATAAGCACGCCAATGGTGGCAAATTTGGTTTTAAACACTTTATAGCCCAGGTCGCCGGGGGTGAAGTAGAATTTTTCGTAATACGCCGGATCGTCGGGGATATGCATTTTCCGGTATTTGCCTAAGTAAGTGCCGTCTGCATCCAGCACGGCGGTGGTATTATGGTAAAGCCCCTGTGCCCTTTTCTCAAACAGGGAGGCAATGATCACCACGCCTGTTTCTTTGGCCACAGCCGCGAGGCGGTCGGTAGATGGGCCGGGAATGGGTTCAGCGAGTTTGAAATGCTCATAATCTTCCACATCACAGAAGTACAAGGAGGTAAAAAGTTCCTGGAGGCATACGATTTGGGCACCCTTTTTTGCGGCCTCTTTTACCTTTTCAATGGCCTTGGAAAGATTGGCCTCCTTATCGGCGGTACAGCTCATTTGTACCAGCCCAACTTTTACTTTGGTCATGTATGTGGTTTTGCTGTGCGAAATTATTGTTTTTTGGTGGGTTTTACCTCAGAGAACGTGGTTCACCGCAGAGAACGAGAGAACGCAGAGTTTCGCAGAGATTATGTCTATATACCTAAAGGGATCTTCAAGGGCTAATAATCTTCTCTGCGAAACTCTGCGTTCTCTCGTTCTCTGCGGTGAATTAATAACAATAAAGCAATAATTTCGTCCCCAAATTCACCAGCATGTCCATACGCATCTTTATCACCGGCGGCACCTTTGACAAAGAGTATAATGAGATCACCGGGCAGCTTTATTTCAATGACACCCATATGCACGACCTGCTGGATATGGGCCGGTGCCGGGTGCCGGTGGAAATCCGCACGCTGATGATGATCGATAGCCTGGAAATGACCACCGAGGACCGTGAACTGATTGTTCACCAGTGTAACCAGTGCGAGGAGGATATGATCGTGATCACGCATGGAACCGATACCATGGCGGAGACGGCCCAGGTATTGGCGAGTAAGGTCAAAGACAAAACTGTAGTACTGACCGGCGCCATGATCCCGATTAAATTTGGTAGCTCGGATGGATTATTCAACCTTGGAAGCGCTCTGGCATTTGTACAAAGCCTTCCCAAAGGGGTTTATGTCGCGATGAATGGAAAGTATTTCAAAGCCAACAATGTAAGAAAGAACAAACAGACCGGGGTGTTTGAGGAGCTACTCTAAAAGGAGAACACTGCATTTGGATCGATGAATCACCTTGTATATTTCTATGCTGTTCTCGGTTATTTCATAAATAATTATCCACGACATCACTATTCCCTGGCGAATATCTCTGCCTTCTAAATTGGGTCCTGAAAGGGGTTTATTCGCATAGGGGGCTATCCCTATTTTCTTAATTTTTTCAAAGATCTTTTTTCTTGCCCTTTGAGCTGTTAATGGCTTTTCTTGATCAATTGCGATGAATTTGAATATGTTCTCGACGTCTGCTGCTGCTTTCGCTGAAATTTTAAGTTTAGTTCCCTTAGTATCTTTTCCTCCTTTTTCTCCCATAGTTTTTCGAATTCATCAATACTGAAAAATTTCTCATTCTTTGCCTTATCAATCTCCTTTACTAACTCTTCGAAACTCAGAGGAAATTGTGGCATTGATTGGAAGGAGTCTTTTGCTTTCATAAACCAAATTTAGATTCATTTGAAGATCAAAAAAGACCGGTTTACACGACTCGTACCTTAAATCGCGTAAACAGGATATGGTTTCAGCGCTCCAGTCGAAGTGTGCCATTTTTCTTCCTATCTTTCCCGCATGTCTTTTCGTGATAATGACAATAAGTGGTTTCAATTGGCTTCAGCGCTGGTGAACAATAGCAACCGGCATGTTTTCCTGACCGGAAAAGCAGGAACCGGAAAGACCACTTTCCTGAAACATATCCAGGAAACAACCTTTAAGAAATCAGTAGTGGTAGCGCCTACCGGTGTGGCTGCCATCAATGCCGGCGGGGTTACCATGCACTCCTTTTTTCAATTGCCCTTTGGTCCCTATGTTCCCGTCCAGGCCGGCTGGAACAACAACGCCACCGATAGCGGGTCACTGTTCAAGCATATCCGGTTTAACAAGGCCAAGCGCGACCTGCTCAACGAACTTGAGCTGCTGATCATTGACGAAGTGAGTATGGTGAGGGCCGATATGCTGGATGCCGTGGATGCCATTTGCCGGTATTTCAGAAAAAAACCCGATCTGCCCTTTGGGGGTTTACAGGTGCTTTTTATCGGTGACCTTTTTCAGCTTCCCCCGGTGGTGAATGATGAGGAATGGAAGAATATCCTATCCCTTCATTACAAAAGCCCTTTCTTTTTTGATGCCCAGGTCATAAGAGAAGCCGAACCGCTGGTGGTGGAATTAAAAAAAATCTACCGGCAGGATGAGGAAGATTTTATCCAGATTCTCAACCATATCCGTAACAACGAGGTAAGTGAAGCGGACCTTGACCGCCTGCACGAACATTTTGACCGGACCTTTGAACCGGGTTATGGAGATACCTATATCACGTTAACCACGCATAATAACAAGGCCGATCAGATCAACCAACAACGTCTGCAACAATTGCGGGGTGACCTGGAACAATTCCAGGCTGAAGTGGAAGGGGAATTTGGAGAGAAATCCTTTCCGGCCGATAAGGTCCTTCAACTAAAGAACGGCGCCCAGGTCATGTTCCTGAAAAATGACAAAGGTGACCGACGCCGGTTTTATAACGGCAAACTGGCCACGGTGGCCCGGATTGAACCCGATGCGATCTATGTAACCACATCCGATGAGGCCGACGAGATCAAGGTCGAGAAAGAGACCTGGCAGAATATCCGGTATTCCTATGACAGGGGTGCGGATAAAGTGGATGAGGAATTACTCGGGAGTTTTAAGCAGTTCCCGCTCCGATTGGCCTGGGCCATCACTATCCATAAAAGCCAGGGCCTGACCTTTGAAAAGGCCATTATCGATGCCGGTCCCAGCTTTGCCGCCGGACAGGTATATGTGGCCCTGAGCCGGTTGACCTCCCTGCGCGGACTGGTGCTTTTCTCCCGTATCCATCCCAATGCCATCCATACGGATGAACGTGTCCTGCAGTTTGTGAATAAGGAGATGGAGGAAGAAGAATTGGAGAAACTGGTGGAGGAAGAGCAGCGAAAATTTGTGGAGCAATCCCTGATCGGTTTTTTTCAGTGGGATAAACTGGCAGTCACCTGGGCCGAATGGGTGGAAGGATATGAGGAGCGGAAAATACCCGATCAAGCCCAGGCTAAAGATTGGGCCAGCCGCTTTTTTATAAAGATCACCGAATATCACCAGGTAGGATCCCGGTTTGCCAGACAACTGGAGGAATTGATGCAACAGGATCCGGTGGATTACGCTTTTCTAAAGACAAGGACCGAAGCTGCTGTCCACTACTTTGAACCCCAGCTTTACCAACTGATGGCCAATTTGCAGGCCCATATCGATGAGTATAAGATCAAAAAAAGGGTCAAAGGTTACATCACTGAACTTCGTCAGCTTAAAGCCATGCTTAAGCGAAAGCAATACCAAATGAAACAGGCATTGGCGCTGGCTTCCGGATTGGCTGAACAACAGGCCACGACCCGGTTGATAGACCTGATCGAAGGGAATCATCTTCCTGTCTCACCCCAATCGGAAGAACCCATTTCGCTCGCGGCTGAACCTGAAGAGCCGAAAAAGGGCCGCCCCCAGCGGGGAGACAGCGCCCGTATTTCACTCGAAATGTTCAAAGCCGGTAAAGATGTTAAAACCATCGCCGCCGAAAGAGGGTATGCCTGGGGCACAATCGAAAGCCACCTGGCCTCCTTTCTGGATACGGGCGAGGTATTGGTTAGTGATATTGTTAGTCTGGAGAAAAAGACTCAAATCAATAAAGTATTGAATGAAATCGGTGAAGGCCTGACCGGCGCAAAGGAAGTGAAAGAGCGGTTGCCGAATGATTATACTTATGCGGAAATAAAGGCGGTGCTTTGGGAGAGAGGCAGAGATTAATTTTCAGCAGGGAACCAGGGTTCACCGCGGAGAACACGAGGACGCGGAGGTACGCAGAGAAATTATTGATTGTTTAATAACCTGTGATCAAGTCTCAAATTATAGTTAGTAAATACTAACTTCTCTGCGTACCTC
>JAYRZH010000021.1:0-41601 GCA_041916555.1 Chitinophagaceae bacterium
TGGCGCTTATAGTTGTTCAGTTCATCAATGATATACTTCTCCAGGTCGCGGTTGGCCCGGGGGTATTGAATGATCTGGCAGATTTCAAGTTCGGATTCAAAGTAAGGCAGACTGTCTTTTGGAATACGATCAAAATAGGCTTTTACCTCATTGGGGGTGATATGCACATTCTCCACGATCTTCCGCTGCATGGCCTCGGCCAGCTTATTCTCGCGTACAGATTCCCTGGCCTCATCCTTGATCTGGTAAATGGTTTTCCCGGCAATCTCTTCCAGCACCTGCTGGGAACCATACTGACGGATAAACATCCGTACCCGCTGATCCAGGTCAGCCTCCACATCCTCATCACTCACCGGCAACGAATCCTTCTCAGCCTGCAGCATCAGTACTTTGGAGATCAACGCCTGCTCCATGATGGAACATTCGGCACCGGCAGGAATTTCCCGACCCTGACGCTTGGCATCATCAATGGTATTCTTAATATCCGAATAAAGAATGACCCGGTCCCCCACCACACCAAGGATCTTATCCGCCACAACTTTGTATTGCTGCGAAAAAGAAACCAGGGTAAGTACCAACGCTACCAGAATCAAAAGGGTCTTTTTCATGAACTATTTTTTTCAAAATCAAATGTAAAAACCTGTTTTGCAACAGGCTTTTTACAGAGTTTATTTTAACAAAGAATTAGTGTTGTAGTGAATGGTGAATATTCACTATTCACCATTTACAACGTCCTCTTCACTTCTTCTTCCTCATACGCTTCCACCACATCGCCTACCTTGATGTCCTGGTAATTCTTGATGGTCAGACCACATTCCATACCTGACAATACTTCTTTAGCGTCGTCTTTAAAGCGTTTGAGTGATCCGAGTTCGGCGCTGCCGCCTTCTCCGATCGGATAGACCACGATACCATCGCGGATCAGGCGGACCTTTGAATCGCGTTTGATCTTTCCATCGCGCACAAAGCAACCGGCCACCACGGCTTTATCAAACTTGAACACTTCGCGTACTTCCACATTGGCCACAATTTTTTCCTTGACCGTAGGTTCAAGCATCCCTTCCATCGCGCTCTTGATCTCTTCGATGGCGTTATAGATAACTGAATAGGTTTTGATCTCGATGGCTTCGGAATCTGCCAGTCTAGCGGCCTGCAAAGAAGGTCTTACATTAAAGCCGAGGATGATCGCATCAGAAGCATTGGCCAGTGTCACATCTGTTTCGTTGATCTGACCAACGGCTTTGTGGATCACTTTCACCACGATCTCTTCGGTGCTTAGTTTCTGCAAGCTATCGCTCAGGGCTTCCACGGAACCATCCACGTCACCTTTGATGATCACGTTCAATTCCTTGAAGTTACCCAGGGCCAATCGGCGACCGATCTCATCCAGGGTGATATGTTTTTTGGTACGCATACCCTGCTCACGAAGGATCTGCGCCCGGCGGTTGGCCACTTCTTTGGCTTCCGCCTCATCTTCATAAACTTTGAATTTTTCACCGGCCTGTGGCGCACCGTTCAAACCCAGGATCAGGGCTGGTGCGGAGGGTCCGGCAATATCGAGCTTTTTGTTACGCTCATTGAACATGGCTTTTACACGGCCGTAATACTGACCTGAAACGATCAGGTCGCCTACTTCCAGTGTACCATTTTGTACCAGCAGGGTGGCCACATATCCGCGGCCTTTGTCAAGGGTAGCTTCAATGATGGTACCACTGGCTTCCCTGTCGGGGTTGGCCTTCAGGTCAAGCATTTCCGCCTCGAGCAGGATTTTTTCCAGCAACAGGTCCACATTCAGCCCTTTCTTGGCCGACAGTTCCTGGCTCTGGAATTTACCTCCCCACTCTTCCACCAGGATATTCATGGAGGAAAGTTGTTCGTAGATCTTTTGGGGGTTGGCGCCATCCTTATCGATCTTGTTGACGGCAAAGATCATGGGTACACCGGCTGCCTGGGCGTGGCTGATGGCTTCCCTGGTCTGGGGCATCACCGCGTCATCCGCTGCCACCACGATAACGGCAATATCCGTCACTTTCGCACCACGGGCACGCATCGCCGTAAAGGCTTCGTGACCGGGTGTATCCAGGAAGGTAATGTCTTTTCCATTGGGCAGTTTCACCTGGTAGGCACCGATGTGCTGGGTGATACCCCCGGCCTCCCCGGCGACCACATTCGCGCTACGGATATAGTCAAGCAGCGAGGTCTTACCATGGTCAACGTGACCCATGATGGTAACAATGGGAGAGCGGAACTGGAGTTCGTCATCGGTATCTTCTTCCTCATCTTCCTCCATCTCCATTTGTTTCTCCATGTCGATGAATTCCACCTGGAAGCCAAATTCACCGGCCACCAGTTCGATCACCTCAGCATCCAGGCGTTGGTTGATGGATACCATGATACCCAGTCCCATACACTTGCTGATCACATCGGCAAAACTCACATCCATCAGGTTGGCCAGTTCGCTTACGCTGATAAACTCGGTCACCTGCAGGCGATGGTCATCTTCCATTTCGCCCATGGCTTCCGCCATTTCTTCACGTTTGGCCTTTCTGTATTTCGCTTTCAGGCTCTTGCCACGGCCACCGGCCCCGGCCAGTTTGGCCTGTGTTTCCTTGATCTTTTCCTGAATCTCTTTTTCGTCAATCTCTTTTACTTCCCGACGACGGTCATTGCGACGGCCACCACCGGAATGTTGACCCGGACGGGCACCGCGGTTATCACCACCGGTACGTCCAAAACGTCCGTCTTTCCGGTCCTGTCCCTCGTCTTTCTTAGCTGTTTCGTCCTTCTTCTCAATGGGGATACGCTTACGTTTGCGCTTTTCATCCTTTTTCGGACGGGTATCGCTGTCCACCGGCAGATCGATCTTGCCCAATACCTTGGGACCTTCGATCTTTTGCGCCCGGATATTCTCCACTACCGGGGGCTGATCTGAAACCGGCTCTTCTTTAACGACCGGAGTTTCAGCCACAGGCTGTTCTTCAGTAACAGGTTTTTTCTTGGTAACAGGCTTCTCGGCGGTCTTTTCTTCTTCTTTCTTCTTCGCGGTTTTCTTAGGACGGGTGGAGGAATCGATAGCGGAGAGATCGATCTTGGTCACTACTTTAGGACCTTCGATCGGTTCGGCTTCAGCCTTCACTACAGGTTCCTCAGGGATCTCTTCCACAACAGGGGCTGTCGTTTCAACCGGTTTATCCTCCGGTTTCTCCTCGATCTTCTCAACCGGTTTTTCCGCTACCGGCTCAGCAGCCTTTTTCTCCTTGGGTGCTTTTGGCTCCTCTTTCTTGATGGAAAGGTCTTCCTCTTCGCGTTTCTTGCGACCCTCTGCGCTGCTTCCTTTTGGAAGGTCGATCTGGTCGCTTTTTAACTTGGCAACCTTATCGCTTTGGAATTCCGATTGCAACGCACGGTACATCTCCTCCGTTAACTTGGCGGAAGGCTTTAGTTCGTTTTTGTCAAATCCTTTACCCACCAAAAAGTCCACCAGCGTATCCTTACCGATGTTGAACTCTTTGGCCGCGGCCATTAACCTGGGTGTTGTTGATTCTGCCATTCGATTATTTGGTTTTCAAAGATAAAGCCTCATTGTTGGGCTTATTCTTTATCAAATTCTTCTTTCAATACCTTGCGCACTTCCTCAATGGTTTCGCGCTCAAGGTCGGTTCGTCTTTCCAGTTCTTCCAGGGTCAGATCCAATACACTGCGGGCGGTATCGCAACCCACGCGCTTGAATTCATCAATGACCCAGGTTTCGATCTCGTCGCTGAATTCATCCAGGTCGATATCGAATTCTTCCACTTCTCCTTCATTATCCCTGAACACATCCAACTCATAGCCTGTCAGTTCACAGGCCAGTTTGATGTTCACTCCGCGGCGACCAATGGCCAGGGATACCTGATCGGGCTTAAGGAACACATTTGCATGTTTGTTCTCGTTGTCGAGGTCCATGCTCGTGATCTTTGCCGGAGTAAGGGAACGCTGGATCAGAAGCTGGATATTATTGGTCCAGTTGATCACATCAATATTCTCATTCTTCAACTCACGTACTATACCATGGATACGGCTTCCTTTCATCCCCACGCAGGCGCCTACGGGATCAATACGGTCGTCGTAGGATTCCACAGCCACCTTGGCACGCTCACCCGGATCGCGAACGATCTTCTTGATCACGATCAGGCCGTCAAAGATCTCAGGAACTTCAATCTCAAGCAATTTAGCCAGGAATTCGGGAGAAGTACGGGAAAGAATGATCACCGGACTGTTGTTCTTCATGTCCACTTTCTTCACCACCGAACGGATGCTTTCCCCTTTCTTGAAATAATCCTGGGGGATCTGTTCGCTCTTGGGCAGGATCAGTTCATTGCCTTCTTCATCCAGCAACAGGATCTCTTTCTTCCATACCTGGTACACTTCGGCGCTGATGATCTCCCCAACGCGCTCGCTGTATTTCTTGGCCAGTGAATTCTTTTTGAGGTCGCTGATACGGCTGGCCAGGGTTTGCTTGGCAGCCAGGATGGCGCGACGACCAAAATCGTACAGGTCCACCTCCTCGTATAGCTCTTCCCCAACTTCAAAGTCGGGTTCGATCTTAACGGCATCGGTATAGGCGATCTGGGCCAGCGGGTCTTCCACTTGTCCGTCTTCCACAATGGTCCGGCGGCGCATGATCTCCAGGTCACCCTGCTCGGCGTTCACGATGACATCGAAATTCTCATCGCTCCCGTACTTTTTTCGGAGAAGCGTTTTAAAAACGTCTTCCACCACCTTCATCATCGTCGGGCGATCGATATTTTCCGCATCCTTGAATTCCTGGAATGCCTCAATAAGATTTATACTTGCCATACTGCGTGCGATTTACTTGATCAGTTAAAATGTGATTTGAATTTTTGTCGTTTTTATATCAGAAAATAAAATACTGTAGCGTTTGGGCTCCTTCTTTTTAGCCCCGGGTTTCTTTGAAACCGGCTCCTCCAACACGATCCCATCCTCACTTACCTCCACCATATTCCCCGATACTGTTTGGCCATCGACCAGGCTCACCTCGGCCAACCGGCCCCTATTTTTCAGGTATTGGCGATGCAGTTTGAGGGGTTCATCCACTCCGGGAGAAGACACTTCCAGAGAAAAATCACCGGCGGGGAACAATCCGGATTCTTCCAGTTTTTTGTATAATGACCGGTTGATAGTAGCTAATTTTCCAATCCCAACTCCTTGATCTCCATCGATATACACTCTCACATTATTAGTAGGCTTAATGCGTACGCTGACCAGGAAAAGGTCGGTTTCGGGGCTTAGCAGCTCACCTACCATGGTCTCGATAGTCTTGATTTGTTCGTCCAGGGTCATAGTTCCGGGAAAAGAAGAAGGGAACGAATCCGTTCCCTTCTGTTTGTCTCTTATTCCGGTGCAAATGTAGGGAAATATTGTGAAAAAATAAAAATTGAAGCCGCGCTCCTCCCATTCACCATTCCCCGCTCACTGCATCCGAAATCCCGCCTCCTTCACATTCCTTGAATCCGTTCCTATAAACAATTTAAAATCCCCTGGCTCTGAAATATACTGCAACCGGTCATTATAAAACCGCAGGTCTTTTTCCGTGATCGTAAATTTCAATTCCCTGCTCTCACCTGGTTTCAAATTGATCTGCTGAAACCCTTTCAACTCTTTCACCGGTCTGACCACAGAACCAAAAAGATCCTGTATGTAAAGCTGTACCGTTTCCGTGCCTGCCACATTCCCCGTATTGGTTACAGTGAGGGTAGCCGTAATTGAACCGGTTTTTGTAAATGAAGGGGCGCTGAGTTTAATTTCACTGTATCCAAACTTTGTATAACTCAACCCATATCCAAATGGATAAGCCGGATACAAGGAAAGATCGGTATAGGCCGAACGGTAAAACCGGTCACTATCATTTTTTGCCGGACGTCCGGTATTGTAATAATTATAATAAATTGGAATCTGCCCTTCTGTTAGCGGAAAGGTCATCGGCAATTTACCCGAGGGGTTATAATCCCCAAACAATACATCAGCTATGGCATCCCCGGCCCTTGTCCCCAACCACCAGGTATAGAGTATTGCCCGTGCATGCTCCCTTGTCCAGTTAAAAACCAATGGCCTACCTGCACTTATCAGTACCACCACGGGTTTTCCTGTGGCTACCACGGCCTTAACCAGGTCTTCCTGTACCCCCGGCAAATGGATATTGCTCCGGCTCTTGGCTTCCCCACTCATATCCCTTGCTTCCCCCACGGTCAGGATAACCACATCGGCTTTTTCAGCCATTGCCACCGCCTCTGCAAACCCGGCCATGGAACTATCCGTGATTCCACAGCCCTTTGCATACAATAGCTCCGTAGCGGGTTTATCTATCTTCCTTTCCACCGCTTCCCAAATGGAAGAGATCCTTGTACTGTCATCAGGCCAGTCATAACTCCAAAAACCAAGATGATCGCTTTTCGCTTTTACAAACGGACCAATCATCGCAATCCTTCTGACTTCACTGTCCTTAATGCTTTGCCTGGAGATCGGGAGAACCCCTTCATTTTTTAACAACACAATACTCTTACGCGCCATATCCAGCGCAGCATCCAGGTGCTCCTGGTTATTCCACTGAGTCTTTTCTCGCTCTTCACTGGAAAAACGGTATGGGTCATTAAACAACCCCATTTCAAATTTCTTCCGCAATATTCGCCTCACGGCATCATCAATTACCGCAACGCTTACCTTTCCTTCCTTTACCGCCCTGACCAGGTGCTGGATATAACTCCGGCTCTCCATATCCATATCACTCCCGGCATTGGCCGCAAGCACTGCCGCATCCGCATTATCACGTGCATAGCCATGCTGGATCATTTCGCCCACACTTCCCCAATCGCTCACTACAAAACCCTTAAACTTCCATTGTCCTTTCAGGATATCCCGCTGCAACAACTTATTTCCTGTTGCCGGTATGCCATTCAGGTCGTTGAATGAATTCATAAAAGTGGACACACCTGCTTCTGCCGCCGCTTTGAAGGGTGGCAGATATACTTCATACAATTGCCGCAGGCTCATGTCAACACTATTGTAATCCCTTCCCCCTACCGCCGCGCCATAAGCGGCAAAATGTTTGGCGCATGCCATCACCGCATCGGTATGCCCCAGTCCTTTTCCCTGGAAACCTCTTACCCTGGCTACCGCTATCTTTGAACCCAGCCAGGGATCTTCCCCGGCCCCTTCCATAACGCGTCCCCAGCGTGGGTCACGGGCTATATCCACCATTGGGGCAAATGTCCAGTGGACCCCCGCCGCCGATGACTCAGTCGCCGCAATCCTCGCGCTTCGCTCAATGGCTGTCAAATCCCAACTGGCCGCTTCGGCAATAGGTAATGGAAAAATGGTCCGGTATCCATGTATCACATCCTGCCCAAACAACAGGGGAATTCGCAAACGGCTCTTCATGGCCAACTCCTGCAGCTCACGGGTGCGCCTGGCACCGGTGACATTTAGCATAGAACCTACTCTGCCTTCCTTTACCTGGTCAAGCAGTTTATCGTCATTGGTCAACGGCCCGGTTGCCGCCCAGGGACCATTGTACTGGTTCATCTGTCCTACTTTCTCTTCGAGGGTCATCAAGCGAAGGACAGAATCTACTTTCTGGTCAATTGTTTTTGGTTGGGCAATACCCAAATAAGGTAAAAGAGAAAGTAGTACTACAAAACGAGGGTTATTCATATTTGAGCTTTTTTCACCGCAGAGAACAAGAGAAAGCAGAGTTACGCAGAGGACTTTTTAGTTGTTGATTTGTGATTACTAGTTTCAGGTCTTTTCAAATCAATTGTCGGGCAACAACTATTTTTCTAAAGATCCAAATTTCCTCTGCGTAACTCTGCTTTCTCTTGTTCTCCGCGGTGAATAATCGAAAATTTATTTGCTCCAATTCACGCTCTTCATCTTCACATCTTTGGAATTCCCACCGATCATGATCTGGAATTCACCAGGCTCCCAATCATACTTTAATATATAATTGTAAAATTTCAGGTCATCAGGGGTAATCGTAAAGCTTACGGTTTTGCTTTCACCCGCCTTCAACTCAATCTTCTGGAACCCTTTCAACTCTTTTACCGGTCTGGTGACAGTCCCTACCACATCCCGTACATACAACTGCACCACTTCCTTGCCATCCTGCTTTCCGGTATTGGTCACCGTTACACTGGCAGTAAGTTTCTGATTGCCTTTCAGATTGGTGGCACTCAGGGTGATATCACTGTACTGAAACTGGGTATAACTCAATCCATATCCAAATGGATAAACAGGGTCATTGGTAACATCCAGGTAATTGGAACGAAACTTCTGGAACCAACCTCCTTCCGCCAGGGGCCGACCGGTGTTCTTATGATTGTAATACAGGGGTATCTGACCAACATTTTGCGGGAAGGTCATGCTTAATTTACCTGAGGGGTTTACATCCCCAAACAATACATCGGCAATGGCATAACCGGCTTCGCTTCCGGGGAACCAAACATTCAGAATAGCCGGAACATTCTCCGACTCCCATTTGATGGTCAGCGGTCTTCCGGTAAACAGAACCAGCACTACCGGTTTACCGGTTTTCAACAATGCCATCAGCAATTGACGCTGGGCTTCGGGGATACCAATTTCACTTCGACTGCTGCTCTCTCCACTCATTTCCGAAGATTCCCCAAGCGCGGCAACGATCACATCGGATTTGGCTGCTACCTCAAGGGCTTCTTTGATGATCTCTTCAGCAGGACGATCATCCCTGCGGAGGTCTTTGCCAAACATACCGGCCCTTTCTTCAAACTTTGGATCAAAATCCAGGTTCGACCCTTTCGCGTAAAGGATATTTACCTTATCCCCCACCACTTCTTTCAATCCGGCCAGCACTGAGGTGGCTTTTGAAAAATTAGCCGCCACACTCCAGGTACCGGGCATGTTTTCCTTATTATCCGCCATAGGTCCGATCAACGCGATGGTGCCCGATTTCTTCAGGGGAAGGATGTTTCCCTGATTACGCAACAGCACAAAACTCTGCGCGGCAATACTCCGGGCTTCCTTGCGGTGGGCATCTGTAAATACTTCTGTTTTTGCCCGGTTCTCATCACAGTATTTATAAGGGTTTTCAAATAATCCCAGTTTATACTTGGCTTCCAGTATCCGGCGACAAGCGGCATCGATCTGGGCCAGGGTTACTTTTCCTTCCTTGAGTGACTGAAGGGTGGTGGTCAATATTCCTTCTCCTACCATATCCATATCCACCCCGGCCATCAGGGCGCGGGCAGAAACGGTTTTCAGGTCGCCAATGCCATGGTCCACCATTTCATTGATACCGGTATAGTCTGTCACCACAAATCCTTTGAATCCCCATTGCTTTCTCAATACATCGGTTAACAACCATTTATTGGCTGTGGCCGGTACCCCATCCACTTCGTTGAAACTGGCCATGATGGAACCAGCCCCGGCTTCCACCGCCGCCTTATAGGGAGGGAAATAATCATTGTACATCCGCTGGTGGCTCATGTCAACCGTATTGTAATCGCGACCGGCTTCGCCAGCCCCATACAAGGCATAGTGTTTCACACAGCTTAGGATCGTATTATTCTTGGTCAAGTCACTTCCCTGATAGCCCTTTACCATGGCTTCGGCAATACGCGAACCCAGGTAGGCATCTTCACCAGCTCCTTCGGCGGTACGTCCCCAGCGTGGATCACGGGATATATCAACCATGGGAGAAAATGTCCAGTTGATTCCATCCGCACTAGCTTCAATGGCTGCAATTCGTGCGCTGCGCTCTACCAATGACATATCCCAGGTAGCGCTCAATCCCAGGGGAATCGGGAATACAGTCTCATAACCATGGATCACATCCATGCCAAAGATCAAGGGGATCTTTAACCTGGATTCCTCTACCGCCACTTTTTGCACATCGCGAATTTTGGCTACTGATTTAATGTTAAAAAGCCCACCTACTTTCCCTTCACGAATCTTTAGACCAATATCAGAACTTTTTGCCTGGCCGGTTACAATATCCCCGCTTCCAGGCAGGTTGAGCTGACCGATCTTTTCCTCCAGTGTCATTTTCTTCATCAGGGCATCGATGAAGGTTTTCATCTTGGCATCGTTGGCTGTTTGGGCCAGGGTCTGACGGCCGGTTACAAGGGCCATGACCAATAAGAGAAGGACTGCTTTTTTCATCTGCTTATGTTTAGCTATTGTTTGAATTGGATATCGCTTTGGTGAATCGAGTATTCGATCCGCTGGTTTTTATATTTATCAATGATCTCCATTTTGATGACAGGGTCTTTCTGCCATTCGATGGTCAACAATCCATAATGGTTATCCATCACAGGCCCCTCAATCCGGTTTTCATTTAGCGTGGCAAAATCCCAGGTGGAGGTAATGCCACTGGCAGTAACATCATAGATCGGATAGAGATCAGGAACCTTTAGTCGCGAGATTTCCGCATAGTGTACATCCCCTGTCAGGAACATGACGCCATTGGCTTTGGTTGACTTGATCAGGTCGAGCATCCTTTTCTGCTCATGCGGGAAATTGGCCCAGGCCTCATACCCATTGTATTCAATGCTAAACTGCGAGCCACTACAGATCAACCGCAGGTCGGCGGGTTTCTTCAGCTCTTCCTCCAGCCACTTCCATTGGGTCTCGCCCAAAAGCGTGCTGTCGGGGCTGGTATGGGGAACATAATCGGGGCGATAGAAATAATGCCCGCGGGGCAGTTTGGCGCTGCTGTCAAACAAAAGCAGGTCGTCGCGGAAAGTGCGTACATCCAATAACAACAACTGGATCGTTTTGTCACCGGTCTTTAAATATTCAGTTTGGTAAATCCCTTCGTGTTGGCGCCTGGGGCTGTTCTCCGGCTCCTGAAAAAAGGAAAGAAAGATCTCTTTAGACTGGGCCTTGAACGGATAATGCCTGCCGGCATCATTGCGGCCAAAATCATGATCATCCCAAATAGCAAACATTTTGGTGCTGTTTCGCAACAACTGAAACTCAGGCTTGGCCGCCAACCGGTTGTATTTCGCCCGCAGGGTATCCATATCGTCAGTGTCCCCGTAAATATTATCCCCCAGGTAAACAAAGGCATCGGGTTTCTGGGCGGCTGCCAGGGCCAGTACAGGTTGCGGGTCATCTTCGTGGCCACAGGACCCAAAGGCGATTTTTGTAACCGGGGCCTGTTTTTCCTGGCAGGAATAAAGGAATATTCCGAAAGAAACCAGACAAGCAAAGCGTGTAAATGATCTCATAGAATTTAATTGATCAATAAGGGGGTTAATATTTTCTTCCAGATGGCATAGCCACTGGCATTCATGTGTAATTTATCGTCTAAGAAAATGTCATCCATCGGACTTCCATCTACCTTCAGCATGGCGCTGTACACATCGGCAAAGGACGTGTTTTTTTGCACACTCAAATATGATTTTATCTGTTCATTGGCCGATTTGTATTTGGGCATCAAATGTGCCCTGGAAGGGCTTGGTTTCATGGAAACATACACAAAAGGCACCTGGGGATACCTGGCCCTTATCTGAGAAAACAGGGCCTTGAATCGCCCCACCACAGTTTCCACGGAAACAGTATCACTGGCCGCAAAATCATTCTCCCCGCAATACATCACGATCTGTTTGGGTTGATAGGGCAGGATAACCTCATACCGGTAGCGCATCAGGTCCACCAACGTGGAACCCCCAAAGGCCCTGTTTAAAATGGGCTTTCCGGGGAAATAATCTTTTACATCCTTCCAGTAGGTAAAAGAAGAACTTCCCACAAACAGGATCTGCTTCCTGGCCGGAAAGGAAATGCTATCTGCTTTTTTAAATTGCTGGATATCATTCCAAAAAGGGAATGGTTCCTGGGCAATAAGACAGCCTGATACAAGGAAAAGACAAAAAGCGAAGCAATACTTTTTCATAACAGGGTTATATTAATCTCTTTGATCGATCTGATGAACAGAAAAACGGAATACCGAGCTTTCAAATTCTGGCTACTCGACCTTTATCACTTCCGTTCTCTTACTGGTTCCATTTTCATTCACAGCCTCAATACTGAAATAATAAGGTTTCAACGCATCCATTGTTTTCATCCAATACTCATTATTGGCATGTATCATGATACTGGTGTACAGCTTATCAGGCGATGTGCCATAGTAAATATTGTACGCATAGGCATTGTCCACCGGTTTCCATTTAATAAAGGCGCTGCGTTTGTCCTTCCCGGTTCGCAGAACAATAAATCCCTCCACCGGATCGGGGCGGGTGCCATTCCCATTCCCAAAGACACGAAACCCGCTGATGGCAAATTTGCCCGTGGGCATATGGATATTCTCCAGCTTTATATACCTGGTCTGTACTGGTTTGGCCAGTTCTATATAATCATGCGGCACATCGGTTTTGTTTTGGCTCTTATCCACCAACAGGGTCCATTTCTTGCCATCCACTGAGGAATAGATCTTATACTGGTGATATAGACCCTGGGTCTTCCCCAGAAAAATAGTATCCATTTCCTTTGGAAAACTCACATCCTGATCGGCGTAATTTATCTGGATGGCATTGACCGTGGAAATATTACCCAAGTCTGTTTGTATCCATTCGCCTTTATCCCTTGTCTTTGCACTCCAATACGTCTTTGCCAACTCATCCACCGCCTGATTGGCGGCATAATTTCCCAGTGTGGAGGACACCTGTACGGGTTTGTTGTAGTTCAACAGCATCCACCCGGTAAAATATTCACTGTGCCCTTCATTACCGTAAAAATCACCATTGAATGTCGGTCCGGGTATATAATGCGGATAATCGCCAAAAGTGGTATTGCAAAACATGTGATCATCCTTATCAAAACCAGTAGGCCAAATGCCCAGCCTGCGCTCAAAGGTATTTTTAACCGAAATCACTGTGGTAGAAACATGCCAGTACCGGCCATAAATATCCTGGAAGGTAGCCCCATGTCCTGCCCCACGCACAAACCCACCGAGTTTGATGCTCAGGGGATCTGATTGGGCATCAAATGGTCCCAGGGGATTATTCCCAACCAGCAATCCATCAGCGTATCCGCTAAACTCGGTTCCTGGCGCCCCATACTGCAGGTAATATTTATCCTTATACCTGGTCATATGCGAACCTTCAATAAAAGGGTCCAGAAAGGTATTGTCCATATGCTCGCCAAAACGCTGCCAACCAAATCGCCAGGGTTCCAGCAAATACATTTCCTGCCGGGTGCCAATGGGGTCCATGGTTTTGCGATTCAACTCAATGCCATACATCGGAAAACGGTTGCTGCTGCCATTGTACATATACAACCGGCCATCGTTATCAGTAAAGAAGGAAGGGTCCCAACCTCCTATCTCAAAGGAATCCACCAATGGCTTCCATTCATTGGCTTTGGGGTTGGTGCTCATCCAGATGCTAAACTGACGCGTATAAGTTGAGCCAAACACAATCATGGTATCCCCGATGATGCCTACGGCCGGGGCGCAGAGTTCATCATAGGCATGGTTCCAGGGGCGAAGAAATTTTCGGGAGTGAAAGGTCCAGTTTAGCATATCGGGACTGGTCCAGTATCCCCATTGATTGGTGCTGAATAAATAATAATCCCCTTTAAAGGTAACGATCACCGGATCGGCCGTGGCGCGGTGCCTGCCCCAGGTACTGAAATTAGGAATGGGGGAATAGCCGTAATCAATATTGATAGGGTTGCAATAGGTTCGCTGTTGCGCTTCGGAGTAAAAAGCAATTAGCATCAACAGGAAGAGTAATATTTTTTTCATCTTGATTAATTGAAGGGTTTTGGGTGCTACAGAGACACAGAGGCTCAAAGAAAATATTGATTTTTTCGATTTTAGGTTTCTCGCAGCGTTCGCGGCGTTAATCGCTGCGGGAAACCAATTGCTCTGTGCCTCTGTGGTTACTAATAATACGCCACCAATGCCAGTATATACGCCCCCGATCCATAACCCACCATTGGTATAGCGCCTTTAAAAATGCCCATATCATTACTGAGTATTTCCGGCACCTGGTTATGGTTCCTGCTGGCATAAGCCGTAACCCGGTCGATCAGTTTTTTTGCCTCCACCCGGCTCCCCAGTTTTACCTGCGCCACTGCCACACGCAACCCCGCAAAAGGCCACTCCTGGTTTTCATAGCTGTCATTGCTGTTAAACCGGATATACCCGCGGTTTGGATCACCCACGGCGCGATTATGCTTATTGTATTCCGCCATGTGTGACAGAAATAATTTTCTGTCAAGGATCAGACCACCGGCATACAATTCAAAGGTAGCGGCATCAAAATAGTGGTGATCGCCGGAGGATTGCTCCGTCGCGTTTCCTTTGATATAACGGCCTTCAATAAGCGCGTTTTTCATGATCCCGTCCACCAGCCGCCTTGCAGCCTGACTGACCTCGGCGCTATCATACCCGGCTTTATTTTGAAGTAAAGCCAATTGTTGCAATCCCCTGGCGCAGGTACCGGTTGACCACATGAATTCTTTTCCGGGGAGGTGATGTTCCCAGGGCCCACTATCGCGGCGTAGAATTCCTTTCTCCGTTGTATTATGAATTATAGCCCGGGCGATTGTACTCAATTCCTCCCGGTGTGTTTTTACAAAACCGATATCCCCGCTTTGTTGGACATAGTGATAGGTGGCCGTGAGGAAGAGTCCGAGACCATCCAGTTCAATATTGGGACCACCATCTGTGGTGTAATCACATTCTTCCCGGCCATTTCCAAAATACCTGGTCATGGAAATGATATAGGGTACCCCGAGACCATAATCCACCCCATCGGTATGTACGTAGTGAATAAACTGATCGGTTGGCTTTGCCTGTAATTGAAACTCCAGCGCTTTCCTGGCCTCCTCATACATCCCTACCTTGCTCATGGCCTCAATAGCAAAAGCGCCATCCCGTACCCAGCAGATGGCCCAAACCCCGGGTCGCAGTGATGCCATGACCTGTCCATACGAAAGGGGAAATATTTCCTTATCCCCCACCTGGCTCATTTTAAGAATGGATAGCCCTTGCTCAAATACGTTCTTCTCAACCGGGCTTAACCCTTTAGGATAATGACAGCGGGCAAATACCCCTTTCATAAATCCCACCTCCCCTTCCACTGTTGGAAGGTTGGCCAGGGCCTTGTCCATATCAGGCAAAACATGAAGCGTATCCGCAAACCCAAAAAGCACATAGCGGGTAGCAGTAGCGCCTTGTGTTCGGGTTGTCTCCTTCATGGTAACGGAACCTTCCCCGGGTGTGTACTGAAAAGAAAGCGCTTTTACTTTGGCCGCCGCCCCACGGGCCACGGCGTATAGAATTTTATTCTCCCGGGTAAAGGAAGCAAAATAGTAGAGGTGGTAGGAGGGATAGGCAACATCAATAACATGGGTATTGCCCAGGTATTTAACAGACAAAGGCTTTTCTCCACCGGTGGCACCAATTTCACGGGCAACAGCCTGTACCACCAGGCCGGAATCATAATAGGAAAATATATGCGGAAAGAAATTCTCTACTTTTTCGGTCTGCTCATTGTACACCGCGGAAATCAATCCATTTGATGTGGTAAGTTGATAATAGGATTTCTTACTCCTGATCTGTTCCGCTACCTGCTTATCATAGCTGGCCTTGGTGGTGAGCATCACACGTCCTCCGTAAAGTCCGCCATCACCAATACCATTATATACCCGGATGGCGAGCAGGCTGTTCTTTTTTACCCCTTTCGCGGGAATAAAATACTTTCTTTCCGTATCCCAGGCCGACTCATCCCCGGGTGGAAACCTTCCCGTGGAGCCGATCATTTCTCCATTGAAATAACATATATCCGCGTCATCAATGGTGCCGGAAATCAGGATAAGGTCCTTACCCAGCATATTATCTGGCACCTGGATCGTGGTCCGGTACCAGCCAATGGATCGTTCTTTTAATATTCCGAGTTTGTTCCAGCCCGAAGGTACTGTAACGGAAGACCAGCTCTTATCATCAAAATCTGGCTTTGAAAAAGCAGGATTATCTTCCATCCTGAATTTCCACTGTCCGGCAATCGAAACATTTTGCGCCCAGCTTAAAACTGAAAGTGAAATACACCCAAACAGCCAGGCAATTCTCTTAAACATGGTATTCTTTTTATTTGTCCAAACTCCATTTACCCGCACCCAAAAACCAGTACATGATGCAAAACATCACAAACAGGAAAGGGTGTTGGTCGCCTTGAAAAATCTTTCCTTTATCTCCCAGCAGGAAAATGATCCCCAGAAAGGCCATACCCCCGATCACACAGGCCCAGCGAAAAAACAACCCCAGTACAAACCCGATACCGGCAATCAGCTCAGCCGTTTTTCCGGCATAAGCCCAAAAGGCCGGTGAGGGGTAGTGCTTTTCGCTAAACCATCCGGCATACATATCCATTTTTTCTTTATCAAAAACCTCAAATCCATGATAAACCATCATGGCCCCTACGAGGATGCGCAGCAATGCGAGCACGGTTGGCGCATGACCATGGACGGAGATCGTTGACTTTGTATGCATGGGCTTTATTTTTTATATACCAGGGAACCGCCACCTTTTAAGACCCTGCAGGCCTGACCCGCTTTCTCCGCCTCTCGCACAAAATCATTCACATCGGCGGTATTAAAGGAGAACATATCATAATGACAAGGAATTACAACACTTGCCCCTAAAGCCTTACCAAATTCCGCAGCCTCTTTGGTATCCAGGTTTCCGGCCACTTTTCTCTCGGGTTTGTTCCCATTTATAGGCAGCAGGGCCAGATCCACCGCGTGTGGGCCTACCTGTTGGATGATTTCCTCCAGCCAGAGGGTATCACCACTGTGGTAAATGGCAAACTCCCCAAACTGGATGACATAACCCATATACCGGCAATCTCCATTTTCATCCCTGTCCACCTCATTATGTTTGGCCGGCACCCCGGTGATCCTGAACCCGTCGATTTCTATAGACTCTTTTTCATTCAACCCATCGGGAAAACCGGGATCACAACCTACTCTTTCCGCAACAAAGGCCCGGTTGGCCCTGGGGATGACAAACCTTATCCCGGGGTTGTTCTTCAGTAGCGGGACCAGCGTTTCTGCATCCAGGTGATCGGTATGGTTATGACTGGAAGTAACGATGTTGATATCCCTTAACATTTCCGGATCGATTACCAACTCACTCAGGCGGGTATGTGGTTTATCGGTGTTCAGGTATTTTTTTGTCAGGGAATCGGAGAGATAGGGATCAATCAGCACACGCTTCCCTTTCCATTGCAGCAAGTAACCACTCTGGCCCAGCCACCATAGCTGAAACCCTTCCTGCTCCCCCCGAAATGAATCGATGGACGCCAGTAACTCTTCATGCTTTCTTTCTGCTTTGATCAGTTCCATCCTATCCATTTTTAAACAAGGAGGCCGCTGCTTCATCAAGTATTACGAGGCCTTTACGGTGATTACGCACCAGGCTAACAGGCACCTGGTTGCTAATCGCTCCATTCATGGCCTGCTGGAGAATTGCAGCCTTTTTCTCACCATTGGCCACCACCAGCAATTTCCGGGCTTCCATCACCTGCTTTAAGCCAAGGGTAAGACCATTCTTAATGGGGGTGTTCCCGTCAAAATACTTTTGTCCCACCTGAATGGTAACAGGCTCCAGTTGAGCGAGGTGGGCTTCATTACCCAAGTCAGCCCCCGGTTCATTAAAACCAATATGCCCGTTTACCCCTACGCCAACCACCATCAGATCAATTCCCCCTTTGGAAGCCAGCACGGCATTCATCTTTTTACATTCCGCTTCCACCGTTGCTGCTGGAGAGGAGAATAAATGGTACTGGGCAGGTAATAGATTTAATGGAGAAAAAATATACTCATGTAAAAAATAGTGACAGCTTCCTGGATTTGTCGGTTTTACATCCACCCATTCATCCAATCCGGTGAAGAAAACCCGACTGGTATCCACTCCTTCCTCTATTACCTTTTCCACAAATAATTGATAGGCGCGTTTGGGTGAATCGCCGGTAGCGAGTGTGATCACCGCATTGGGTTTATGGAGTATGGTTTCCACCATTAACTCGGCCACAGCGAGTGATTGCTCTTCGTGGGTTTTATATACTTCGAGTTGCATTTGATACAGTTATATATTTCTAGTAGTCCCGAAGCTTCGGGACGCATGGTAATGTGTCGATCGCTGCGCGAAACTATATTACAGCCCTTGCCGTACTAATTTCGCACCGGCAACCATATTGGCCAGTTTCTTCCTGGCGGCCCACCGGGCAGTCTGGCTAAGTCCGCAATCCGGCGCTACAGACAATTTCTCTGCAGGTACATACTTCAGGCACTTATTGATTCTTTCCACCACATCTTCCACCGATTCGATATAATAATTCTTTACATCAATGATCCCCACGGCCACATTCATCTTCTCAGCAAAGGGTTGAAGCAATTCAATTTCGGCAAATTCGCGGTTGGCCATTTCAATATGGATCTCATCCACCGTCATATCCAGAAAATCGGGCAACATGGGTTTGATGCTTCGATAACCAACGGGACGTCCTTTGAAATTTCCAAAACAGAGGTGGGTGCTGAGATTACACTTGCCAACAATGGGTTTTACGGTGCGGTTAAAAATATCTACAAACCGTTTGGTGTCCTCTTTATAGGCATAACAACTCATGGATGGTTCATCCACCGTTATCTCTGTACAACCCGCAGCGACCAGGGATTCCAGTTCTTTGCTGATTATGGGTAATAAGGCCTCGGTAATATCATACCGTGTTTTATACCTGTCATTGGGCAATAACCTTCCACTCAGGGTATAGGGGCCTGGTACGCTGGCTTTGAGGACCGGACCTGCCGGGGCTAATTTTTTTAACCTTAAAAATTCCTTTACTGCCCCCAAACCGTTGGGAGCCCTGAGTTCACCTGTGATATTGTTCTTTCCCCGCTGGTCATGGGCCGGGGGGCCAAATTTGCGGGTCTCGGTTTCATTATTCTGTATGTTTTCAATAAATCCATAAAAGGACAAATTGAAATCAAGCCGGGTCTGTTCACCATCGGTAATGACATCGAGACCGGCGGAAACCTGATCATGAACAGCGGCGATCACCGCATCTTCGATCATTTCTTCAATATCGGCGGCTCCAAATTGATGCAGGTTTTTGGAACCAAACTCCAACCAGCCGGGAAATGGATAAGAACCTACTACCGTTGTACGAATGGGATGCATAATTTTAAATTTATTATTTCTCGCAGCACTTCGTCGCGGGCGCTGCGAGATGCCTTAAATTCTATACTCAAAAATTCCCCAATAACTGACCCAGCCGCCTTCCATGTTCATCATACGCCGCTTCAAACAAGGCGGTTGCTTTCTCTGCTCCCACCACGGACGTGGCGGTGAGTACTTTAGGGGGTTGGCCGGCAGCCGTAAGCAAACGCGCCACTTCGGCCTTGATGCAATTCACGACCATGGCGCCACCTACGGTGGAACCGGGAGAAACCGGTGTATCTAATCCTTCCACATAAACCATCGAATCTCCGGAAGGAGCGCCGGTATCCAATACCAGATCGGCAAAATCACTCAGCTTCTTACCATCCTTTCTTTTGCTGGTGCTGGATTTCATATGGTCGGTTGTGACCAGGGCCACCACTTTGATCTTATTCTTTTGAAACAACTCGGCCATTTCTACCGGAACAATATTGCAGCCGCTGGAAGAAACGACCAAAGCGGTATCCTTTTCACTCAGCGCGAAATTCCGCAGGATGCGTTCTGCCAACCCGGGAACATTCTCCAGAAACATGGCTTGGCGTTGACCATTTGCTCCTACCACATTGTTGTGATAAGTGAGTGACAACTCTACTATTGGATTAAAACCGGGAAAGGAACCATACCTTGGCCACATCTCCTCCACCATGATGCGGCTATGTCCGGAACCAAAGGTATGTACCACCCTTCCGGCGAGTATGCTATCGGCAAACCACCTGGACGCCTGCAATATGCTGTCTTGCTGCGCACGAATTTTGCCAATGATGCTTTCGCACTGATCTAAAAAATTGGTTGTAGGTGTCATTATAGAATTATTAATAAAACCACCGTGGCATTGAGGTTAACTCTTGAAACAAAGAGAGAATCATATATCATCTCTGTGTCTCTGTGCCTCTGCGGTTAATATTTCAACTGCTCTTAAGATTCGCGAAATGGCCTGCCCCAATCGCACCGGCTAAATCTCCAAATCCTGCCTGCACGATTGTGGCACTATGTCCTCCGGCCCTCCACTCATACGCTGCCATATATTCTTTTAATGGTTCAAAAAGATCAGTTCCGGCAGTAGTGATGCCTCCACCCAATACGATCAACTCGGGTGAGAGGATATTGGTCACCGAAGCCAATCCGATCGCCAGTTGTTTGATCGACTTCAACCACACTTCCCTGGCCCACTCATCTCCGGCCCGGTAGGCTTCTACCAATTGGGCGGTGGAACTAAATTTCCCCTTACTTCTTTTCGCTACGGTACAATTGCCGATACAGTCTTCCAGGCTCCCGGGCATACCCGTTACATCACAATCCCCTTTATCATCAATCACCATGTGCCCTATATGTCCGGCTTTGCCAAATGCACCCTGGTAAGGACGGCCATCAATCAAAATAGCGCCACCAACTCCTGTACCCAGGGTCAGCATCACTACATGTTTTCTTCCCTTGGCCACTCCAAAACCCGCCTCAGCCATCATCGCCGCTACGGCATCGTTTAATACATAGGCTTGCGATTGGAGGTGCGCTGACCAATCAAATCCTTCCAAACCTTGCATTCGCCCTGGCATAAAGGCAATAGCCGTATTGTCTTTATTGGGTAAACCCGGTGCAGAGATCCCAATAGGTATATCCATTTCACCAACCACGGCTTTTAATTCAGCTACAGTTTCCTTTACCACCTGTTTCCATACCGTGTCCGCTCCATCATGTGTTTCGGCATAGCGCTGATGCAGGAGCTTTCCCTCCTGATCAATGACCACCGCTTTGATGCGGGTGCCGCCTAAGTCTATGCCGATAGTTTTGTGCATATAGTAATCGATTGTTAGGGTGAATAGTGAATGGTGAATAGTGAAACTTAATACCTAAAACCTAATACCCAAAATATCCCTCACCATCCACCATTCACCCCCCAGCCTCCATCCACCGCCACCACCTGACCTGTAGTAAACTTTGAAAACTCACTCATAAAATATACTGCCAATCCATCCAGGTCTTCCGGTTGTCCGATGCGTCCCCCATCGAGGGGTTGTTTATTTTTTATATAATCCAATATTGCTTCATCATTGGCTGCCCGCTGTGCCATCGGCGTTTCAACCAATGCCGGGGCAATTACATTCACCCGGATATTCTGCGGGGCGTAGTAGGCTGCAATGGATTTAGAAAATCCAATGATGGCCGATTTGGCCGCCGCATAAGCATGGGTTGAAAAAAACTGTGGGGAAGGTGAATATCCCAATACAGATCCCATATTGAGAATTGTTCCTCCACGTCCTTGTTGCAAAAAGGCACGTACCGCCGCCTGGTTTGATAACATCAGGGAAGTGAGGTTCAACTCAAGGGTTTTGTTCCAACCTTCCAGGGTTAATTCATGCAAGGGGCCATCACCCATTTTGCGGCCACTGCCTCCGGCCACATGATAGATCCCATCAAAGGAACCAAAGGAATTTTCGCATAATGCAATGGCAGTGGGGGCCGTATCGGATAAACAGGCATCTCCCGCCATCCCTTTAGCAGCATCTCCCAATACAGCCAATGCGGACTCCACACTTTCCTCCTTTCGGCCAACCACCACCACCCTGGCTCCTTCCGTCACAAATGCCTTTGCCGCTGACAACCCGATCCCGGTTGTGCCGCCAATGATGACAATATTTTTTCCTTTTAACTGCATACGTATTATACCATGGGCCATTTAAACTTGCTCTTAAGAATCACCTTGGTTCCTGTGGCCGAGGATTTCCTCGCCGCCTCGATCACTTCCAGCACATGCAAGGCATGCTCCACATTAATGCGGGGCTCAATGCCCTTTACGATAGATTCCCCCACCCGTGTAGCGCCTTCCTGCCATACATATCCTTCAGAATCTTCCTGGTACAGTTTAGCGGGTTCATCCCATGAATTATCAAGATACACCCCATTTGTTTCCCAATCATACCCGATCAGGCGGAGATTTCCATAATCCCCATAAATCTGCACCGAATGTAATTTCTGGTCCTTGCCCACATGCCCATGTGGATCAAAATAATTGAACCCACACATCACATGGCTGATCACATTCTTATCGTGCATCATCAGGATATGGGCATTGTCCTCTGCTACCACCTTGATCTTTCCTTTATCATCTACTGTGCGCTCGGGGTTTACAATGCTGGTCATGGCCATTACCGAACGGGCCGGGCCAAGCAGACCAGTAAGCGTGGCAATATTATACACCCCCAAATCGGGCATGCTGCCACCATTCTTTTCATAGAAAAAAGCGCTCCAACTGGGGCCAGTATGCCCATACTGACCATGCGCACTTGATACCCGGCCCAGCTTCCCCTCCTGGATACACTTGCTCATAAAAGCAAATTGGGGACTGTTTACCACGGCAGGCGCGCCCCACAAACGTAACTTTTTGCTATTCGCCAGATCGAGCAAAGCCCTCCCTTCGGCATAGGTGTTGGCCATGGGTTTTTCACTCCACACATGTTTCCCGGCCATCAATGCCTTCTTATTCAACTCCCCATGCACCTGCATATCTGTCAGCGTCACCATCATATCAAAGGGAACCCCTTTTAGCATGGCGTCAATATGCGGATACACCTGGGCTCCTACCTTGTACTCTTCGTTCCTTGCTATTGCCCTTTCAGGTTTGATATCACATAAACTGACAATTTCAATCAGGGGAGAGGTTTGTAAATGCGGAATGTACCGGCCGCTTACACTGCCGCAACCTATGATGGCAACCCTTAATTTTTTATCCGTCCTTTCTTTGGCAAAACCTTCCAAAGATGACAATAGAACGGCAGCACCGGCCATGGCCGTTTGCTGAAGGAATTTTTGGCGAGAGATCGTTGGGGACATATTTTACTTTTTATGTTTTTCTTTTTTTTACCGCAGAGAACAAGAGGACACAGAGTAACGCAAAGATTTTTCCTTGAATACCATTGTTAATCTCTATGCATTCTCAAAGCCTATACCTATTAATTTCTCTGCGTAACTCCGCGCTCTCTTGTTCTCTGCGGTGAACCAACCCTCACTTACCTATCCACGGACTGGAAAACCCTAGCCGCTTCAACCCATTCTGCACATCCGGTATCTTCATGAATAATTTCCACAACATCTGAGTACGGTGGTTCTCTATCATGGTGATGATCGGCCCCTGGTCAATGGCCAGATGGCTCTTGGCATACCAGTTATGGTGAATGCTGTACCCATCCACAAATCCGTATTTGCTCCAGATCTTATCCCCCAGTTCTTCATAAAAATACCGTAAGGCCTGCAGGCTTTCCTTAGGCGTATAGGGCATGGAAGATATCGCTGCCGTGGGCTGGATAACACCAAAATCTACTTCGGGGCAATGAGCTACATAACCTTTGTAACTATCACCGGCGGTAAGTCCCCAGCTTTTTTCGCCATAGCCTTTGTATTTCTTTGGATTATCGATACAATACGCGCGGTTGATGAGGGTATGGTTGCGGCCCTGTTCAAAATAGTCATTCCCCAGGGAATCGATTAGTCCGTTAGGGTCTATTCCCTGAAAAGTATATTGCACAAAGAACAAGGGTCCGCCTTTGTCAAAATTCCCCAAGGGCAATTTCATACCATAGTATTCTTTACCATTCTTAAACCCAAAGCTTCCGGCCCATGACCCGTCATATACCTCTTTGGAAATAGGATGACGTGGGGAGGAAGCAGCCATGATATAGGTGATCAGACATTCATTCCAGCCCCATACCGGAAAGTTCATATCAAAACCATTGTAGGGGCTCCAATGCCAGTAAAGTTTGTTTTCCTTATTAGTATGCCAGTTCCAGTTGGCGGCACCCCACATCTGGTCAACCCTTTTTCGTAAATAAACTTCGCGGGGGGTATTGCCCTGGAAATACTCCCTGGCACATAGAAAACCCATCAGCAGGTATGAGGTTTCCACAATATCCGCCCCATCATCCAACCTGTCAAACCTGATGGTCTTTCCTGTTCGGCCATCCATGAAATGCGGGTAAATACCATGATAACAATCCGCATTAATTAAAAAATCAGCGATCTTGATCAATCGTCTCACCGCGGTATCCCTTCCTATCCAGCCCCTCTCTACCGCCACAATGGTGCTCATGATCCCAAAACCAGTTCCGCCAACGGCACCGGCATCGGGCCCAAATTTTGTTTTGCTGAAATTAGGCTCATCCCAGGCTTCATTGATATAATCCCAGTAATGCTCGGCTAAAACGGTATTGCTTCGCTCCAGGGCCAATCCGCTCACAGGATGTGCCCCATGCCAGAAGAACCGGAAGGTTTGCCGTTGCACGGTTTCAAGCAACGCATCATCACTCAATCCCCTTATTACCCCCACAGGAGCAATGCTGTCAGGGCCATCGCCGTATTTGCCTTTTGTAAGGGAACGGGATTTGGTTTGAGCGTTAGTAATAACGGTAGCAAGTAGGCAAAAACCAAATAACATTATTCTTTTAATCATAATCCTGATTTTTCTCTGCGCCTCTGTGGTTTTATTACACCACAGAGGCGCAGAGGAGTTATTTATAGTATGGACTCGTAAAGCCAAGTCGGCTCAACGAAATTTTTATCTCCGGACAACTCATGAATAATTTCCACAACAACCCGCTTCGATAATTTTCAATCATCACAATGATCGGCCCCTGGTCAATAGCCAGGTGGCTCTGGGCATACCAGTTTTTTGATTCATTGAACGCGTCAATAAATCCATACTCCGACCAGATCTTATCTCCCAGGTCATAATAAAAGTGCTTTAAGGCCTGCATGCTATACTCGGGGGTATAGGGGAAGGCGCTCAGGGCTGCCGTAGGGGAAATGGTTCCCAGGTCTTCTGTAGGGGAATGAGCCGCATAGCCATTATAGGTATCACTGGCAGTGAGCCCCCAGCAATTCTCCCCATACCCTTTGAATTTATTTGGATTACGAATACAATGTTCGCGATTGATGAGCGTGTGATTGCGATTCTGTTCCCAGTAATCCGCATACCGGTCTTTTAACCCATGCGGGTCAAGACCCAAAAAAGAATAATGGGAGAAAAACAAAGGTCCACCATAATCAAAACCGAGTGGAAGCCTGATGCCATAGAACTCCTTTCCATTTTTAAAAAAACTGCTTTGTACCCATCCATTGTGGTACACATCGGGGCTTACGGGGTATTGGTCTTCATCGGAAAGGGCCAGGATATACATGATCAAACACTCATTAAATCCCCGTACCGGAAAATTCATGGCCCATCCATTATTCGGGCTCCAATGCCAGAACAATACTTCCTGGTTATTGGTAAACCAATTCCATTCGATCCCTTTCCATAACCATTGGATTCGCTGACGCAGTTCCCGCTCTACCGGGTCACTGGTATTGAAGTATTGACGGGCGCATAACAAACCCTGGAAAAGATAGGAGGTCTCCACCAGATCGGCCCCATCATCTTTACGGCTAAAGGGGATGGTCTTGCCGGTTTCACCATTCATCCAATGCGGAAATACCCCATGATAGGATTCCGCTTTCAACAGAAAATTGACCATTTTTAATAAAAACCTGGCCGCCGTATCGCGACTGATCCATTTTCTTTCCGTCGCTACAATCACACTCATCACCCCAAAACCGGTCCCGCCAATAGTTACCGTTTCACCGCCATATCCATAACTTACATTGCTTCTTTCGCGTGACAACCCACTTACCGGATGCGCAAAATCCCAGAAATACCGGAAGGTTTGCTTCTGCACCAGATCTAATAAAGCCGAATCCGTCAAGTTCTTTGGCCGCTTGACAGGGTCAAAGACCGGCGCGGTCTTCTGTGCATTTACCCCAAGGGCCATTAGCAATGCGAAGAAAATAAGTCCCTTCCTCATGTCATATTTCTTTTATCGAATTAATAAAACAGTTCCCTTCTGAAACACCCGTTTCCCATTTCGATCCGAATAACCCAATATCCATACATACACTCCGGTTGCCTGCTCCCTCCCATTCAGTTTTCCATCCCAGCGCCGGGTATAATCACGGGTTTCAAATATTTTTTGTCCAAACTTGTTATACACAGTAAACACCAGGTCGCTGGCCTTAAAAGCATTGGTCGGACCAAGCAGATCATTCCGCCCATCATTGTTAGGGGTAAATCCTGTTGGAACAGCGATCAGACAATTTTCATGCACGGTCAGTTTTTGAACTACCGTATCCACACATCCAGCCGTATCTTTTACTATCAACCGTGCCAATATATCCGGTTCTCCCGGATAGGTGTTGTAATACTGGGTATTGGGGTTGGCAAGTGTATCCGTTCGTCCATTTCCAAACTCCCAAGATCTTTTTTGTACCACCCCACTGCTTTTATCGGTGAAAACAAGGGAGTCATAACTTACACACAAATGCGGTACTACGTCCATGGAAGCTTTCAGCGTCACGGCATTTCTTACCTGCACCTTTACCTGGGCTGTATCCTGGCAACCATCAGCGCTGGTTACGGTTACGGTGTATTGGGTTGTGGTTTCCGGACGGGCAATGGGTTGTCTTGCATACCTGTTGTTTAACCCCGTTGCCGGAGACCATTCATACCTGGCCCCGGATGAAACAGAGAGTTGTACGGGTTCTTCCTTACATACCACGGTATCGGGTCCAGCATCCACATCTACTCCAATGATGCGAACCCGAAGGCTGTCAACACCTGAGCATCCACCCAGGGATACTGCCTTTACATAATACATCCCGCTATCCCGCAGGGAGGAGAAATAAATTTGGGTTTTGGGCACATTATCATAAAAACCATTTGGCCCCGACCATTCATAGGAAGCGGCCCCGGAGGCTTCAAACTTCAATGGGGATCCTGAGCAAACCGGTGAATTGGAAATCGCTTTAAAAGTCGGTGGCCCATCAATATTGACCTGTAGCGTATTGGACACTACCCGGCAAAAAGGATTGGCCATATTATAAGGCTCCCCGGCACTTATCCGGTACATAAAGGAATCGGGGCTTGAATAGTTTCTTGTATAGCTTAGGGAGGTTGCGCCGGGTATATCTGTCCAGCTTCTTCCCGAATCAAGGCTTTGCTGCCATTGATAGCGGGTATCGCCATAGTAGGATCCAACAGAGGCATCAATAGTAAGGGAAGCATTTGCCTCGTAACAAAATGACTGCATGAAGATCGTGGAGGGAAGTCCGGGAAAATATATGGTGGCATCTGGCCCAACCGACTGGATGATCACTCTGTCAAATGCAAAATCATCTCCACATCGGGAATAGGTTGGCTCCTGTTCAATCTTTAATTGAATCTTGGTTACTCCCGGCGGAGCCACAAAATCCATCGAATACCTGCTAAGTCGATAGCCTTTTTGGGGTTCGGTGGGTGGTCCATAATCAATGGGTGGTGTAGAGGCCTCTTTGATAACATTCCCGGCCCGGTCCATGATGCTCATGTGAAATACATTCAGGTCTGTTGCATTGGGGCAGGCTTCCTGAACATGGTCAAGGTTAATTGTGGCAAAGGTTAACCGGTAAGTGGTGCCCGGACAAAGCGGGGTGGCAACGGTATCGGCATATACAATCCGACGCACCAGGGTGGCATTGCTGTTAACGATCATCATATTGCCATACTCCATATCATAGTCATCATCCCGCCGAACATCTATCCACTCATTATTAAAACAACTGCCAACTTTAGTACGTCTTGCCAAACAATAGGATCCAGGCGGCGGGCATAACTGATCTGAATAGGTAAACCCGGTGAGTCCTGCCGCCAGTGGAGGTCCGGGCAACAGGAGGCTTCCATCTCCCTGCCCAAAATTCTGCAGGTAGACAGGTGCCCCGGTTTGGGCACGCGCCGAGTAAACAATACTCAATAGCAACACAATAGCAAATCGTTTCATTAATATATTCAACCGCCCATGCTTACAGATAAGGGGCCGTAAACCCAAGCGTTTGTATGCCCGATTTTACTTCAGGACAACTGGTAAACAAATTCCACAACAATCCCGTCCGGTGATTCTCGATCATTACGATGATCGGGCCCTGATCAATTGCCAGATAAGAAGGGGCAAACCAGGGTTCCTGCACCGAAAAGGCATCTACAAAACCATAGTCCCTCCAAGCCTTATCCCCCAACACATAATAGAAGAACTTCAATGCCTTCATGGATTCTGTGGGTGTATAAGGGAAAGAAGACAGGGCGGCTGTGGGGGAAATCACCCCTACATCATTGGTGGGTGAACTCGCGGTATAACCACCTGGAATATCACTAGCCGTTAACCCCCAGCAACTATCACTATACCCCTGCCATCCTTTGGGATTGGTTACACAGTAATTATAATTGATCAGGGTATGGTTGCGGGTCTGTGTCTGGTAATTACCATACACATCACTCAGACCGGTTGGATTGATCCCCATAAAGGAGTAATGGGCAAAAAACAGTGGTCCTCCCTGACTGGGGCCCAGGGGAAGGGTATAACCATAATAGGTATTCCCATTGATAAACCCGGTGGGGGCTGCCCAACCGGAAGTGTACACTACTTTGGGGATTCCATGCGTGGGGGATGATGCTGCCAATACATAGGTGATCAGGCATTCATTCCACCCACGAATGGGCATGTTCATGATCCAGCCTTTATCAGGACTGTAATGCCAGTACAGCACATTTTGGTTCCCGTTTCTAAACCAATCCCATTCTACATTCTCATACAAAGTGTTGATCGCCGCGCGGAGGTTTACCTCAGCGGCATCGGTGCCATTGAAATACTGCCTGGCGGTAAGCAAACCCATTATCAGATAGGAGGTCTCCACCAGATCGGCGCCATTGTCGTTGGTACTAAAAGGAACGATGGCCCCTGTGGCTCCGTTTAACCAGTGAGGAAAAGCTCCTTTTACCTTAACGGCGTTATTGGTCAAAAAACCTACGATCTTTTGCATCCTGGCCAACCCTTCCGCGCGGGTAATGAACCCCCGCTGGATAGCTACAGGGATGGTCATAATGCCAAACCCTGATCCCCCCGAAGTGACCACATCACCCGAACTGTTTCTTTCCCTGGCCAACCCACTGACAGGGTGTCCAAAATCCCAGAAATATTTAAAGGTCTGTTTCTGTACCAGGGTCAATAAAGAATCTTCAGAAATAGCCGGGAATTTCCTCGACGAATCTATACCCGTCATAAAGTTGCGGGGTACAGGGTTATAAAGTACCCCGCCTGTGGAAGACTTTACAGTGGTACTTACCGTTACCCGGTACTTGGATAAAAATAGCAATGGGTTCGTCACCTGTACTTGTATCACAGAATCCTGGTTGGTGAGCGTACTGGTTACCGTAGCTGTACCCCCACTCACCGACTCTGTTAATGCAACGGCATTGGCAATGGTTGCCGGATCCAGTGGCTCACTGAATTTGATCCGTATCACCGGCTTTGAGCGCACATTGTACACCACCTCACTCCCCGCTACAACATTATCAATCGTCACTTCCCGCATCAGCGGCACTTTTGGATTGGGCGGTGTGTCGCCTTTGTCGCTGCAGGAGACTATAAAAAGGAATAAAAAGAGAGTGTAGTATGCTGTTTTCATAATTCACTATTCACTTCTAGAACACCACTGTCGCTATCGATCTGGCCATGGCCTTCACTTCCACAGCCTTTCCCTTTACCCAAACAAAATAGGACGCTGGTTTGTCAGATTGGTTCATCACCACTGTTACGATCTTTCCATCCGGGTTTTGAAAGGCTGTTGCCAGCAACTGGCTGCGACTGGGTGCTACGGCAATCCGCTTCGCCCCTGGTTTGATAAACTTGGAAAAATGACCGATATAATAATAGGCATTCGTATAGATCAACTGACCCGAACGGGTATCTCCATGTACCGGCGCAAAACAGAAGTTTTGAACGTGATTGGGTCCACCAGTTTCATCCAATAAGATGTTCCAATCAGTAAATCCAACCATGCCATTATTAAAATCATTGATCATGGAGCGTCCATATTCTTCGCCCAATACCCAGGCATAATAACGGGTGCTGTCAAAACTTTCCGCACAGCCCTCTGTAAAGAAAATATTCTTATCGGGGAAAGCCTCATATACCCTTCTGACATTATCATACATCGGAGTACCACCACTCCAGTCTTCATACCAATGGAAACCAATACCCCAGGCATATTTGGCTGCTTCCGGATCGTTGAAATAAGTTTGAGCACGTTGATAAATAAGGTCACGGTTGTGATCCCATACAATGATCTTCTTGTCCTTTAACCCTTCTCTTTCCATCACAGGTCCCAAATGGTTCTTAAGAAAATCACGTTCTTCCTCCGCCGTGTAAATACAGCTTTCCCAGCGCTGGGTGGCCATGGGTTCATTTTGTACGGAGATCCCCCATACCGGTACGCCTTCGGCCTCATAGGCTTTTATAAATTTGGTATAGTACATGGCCCAGGTATCATAGTAATCCTGCTTAAGCTTACCACCCTGCAGCATGTTATTGTTATTCTTCATCCAGGCTGGAGGGCTCCAGGGACTGGCAAACAGGTTCAGCGATCCACCGGCAGCCTTCATAGCTTCCTTGATCATGGGAATTTTGAATTGCTTGTCATGGGCAATATCAAAAGTGGCAAGTTCTTTGTCATCCCTTTTCACATACGTGTACATGTCGCTGCTGAAATCGCAACTGTTGATATTGGTCCGGGCAACGGTATAACCGATCCCGTTTTCCTTATCAAAATAGGCCTTGATGATTTCTTCCTGTTTTTCCTTGGGAAGTTTATAAAAGGTCTCCGCGGAAGCATCGGTCAACGCGGCGCCAATGCCAAAAAAGGTCTGGTAGGTTTTGTCGGGATCCACAAACACACAAATCTGTGTTTCAACAGGCTGACCCATTTCCTTAAAACTGAGGGAATCAGTCAGGGAAAGACGCAGTGAACTACTGTCGGCCGTGGTATATACATAAGCGGTTTTCCCATCAGCCGAGTACGTGGATCCTGTAGCAGACTTTTCTTTCTGTTGCTTTTCATTACAGGCAAAAAGAACAGCCAGGCCCAGGATCAAAAATCTATATTTCATAATTGGTTGTTTTTTCAAATGATCAATTCCATACATAGGTACCCACCGCCCCTTTGGTGAGGTTGGCCAGCACGGTTCTTCCCTTGTACTTTATCACAAAGCTGGTATTGGCAGAATTGTCATTCACGGCAATGACAACTTTCTTTCCATCAGGTCTTACAAATGCCGCCGTGAAAATACCTCCGGCATCATTGCTGCCTATACGCACCGAACCCATTGGCACAAACTTGGATGCATGGGCAATGATATAATAACTCACATTCCGGGTAAAGTTTGTGGTGGTAGCGGTAATAGCGCCTTTGCATTCGCTGCAACCGCCAGGTGTATGCGGATCATAGTTGGGGTCACTGGCCAGGTTCCATTCAATAATGGCCTTGGCATGGTTGCGTGCTGAACCTACCAATACATTCTTTACATGCCATTGCAGGTCACCGGAAAATGTTCCATTGGCTCCCGTCCACTGTTCGGTAAAATACAGGTTCTTGTCAGGGTGGGCATTCTTAACTGTTGACAAGGCGGAAATATCCCCACCATACAGGTGAAAGGCTGTGCCATCAATAAATGCCTTGGCCACGGGATCTCCCAAAATGGTCAGCGGATAATTGGGGTTATCACAGTTATGGTCCCAAATGATGATCTTGGTGCTAAGGGCAGCCGCCTGAAAAGCAGGCCCCAGATGGTTTTTAACAAAATCTCCCTGCTGCCCGGCACTCATGACCATGCTGGGATTATTACCCCCGTGCTGGGGTTCATTCTGCACAGTCACTGCATCAATGGTGATGCCTTTGGCTTTCATGGCCTGGATGTATTTTACAAAATACTGCGCGTACACACTGTAATACTCGGTTTTCAAACTACCCCCGATCGAACTGCCATTGTCCTTCATCCAAAGCGGAGCGCTCCAGGGTGAACCCATGATCTTGATATTGGGGTTGATCAACAGTATTTCCTTCAACAGTGGAATAAGATCCACTGTATCTTTTGATAAACTGAAATTGGCCAGGGTCGGGTCAGTCTGCCCGACAGGCAAATCATTATAACTAAATACCTCCGGGCTCAGGTCAGATGCCCCGATGCTGATACGCAGGTAACTCACGGATATGGAATTAGCCCCAGTTCCAAAAAGTTCCTGTAAGAGATTGGCCTTTTCAGCCGCAGGGAGCTTATTGATCACATAGGCGCTGCTACCGGTAAGGGCAAAACCAAAACCATCCATAGTTTGGTACTTGCTGGCTGAATCCACCTCAATCACAGGAATCCCATTCCCCACTGTTCCTGAAACAAGGTTGGTTTGTTTTTCCAGCAAAGCGGTCTGGTCGCCACGTGTCACCCAATTCTCCAGGGTAATCTGTGACAATGGCACCTCAGTTCCTCCACCCCCTCCTCCGCCTTTTTTGCAATTGGAATGGATTGATAACAATCCCACGAACAAAATAACATAAACCATCCGTTGCATACGCTTAGCTCCCTTTTCCATAAAATTCATTTTTCAATAAAAAAATTAATCTCTTGTGTTATTATTTACTTCTTTCCAATACTGAGATTGGCTCATTGTTCCGGGCAATAAACAAACGGTCTTTCCCTATCCATTTCACATCCCTCACCTCGCCACGCACCGGCGCAATGGTGGTAACCTCAAAGGATTTTGTTTTGGCATTATAACTAAACTGCGACGGCAGCATGGCATCATACCGGCCTTCATAAGGCAATACCCCATAAAAATTACCCGCTACAATAAAGGTTGGAACCGAAGCGGCAGGGTCTTGCTGAATGGCCATCATGGGTGCCAATTGCAGGGAAGGCGGAAGATCCACGCGGTTAAACCCTCCTTTCCCATCTCCAAAGAAGCAGGATGAGCCAAGCACTTCCGCCGTTCCTTCGGTATAATTTTTAAAGAGGTCATAAAAGACGTACTTCACATCCTTACCCGCCACTTCACTGTATGAGAGATAGGCCTTTTTCAATACCGGCAAAGCCCGTTCCAATTCATCTTTGGCCAGGAAGGTGTACTGCTTGCCATCAACGGTATAGCACATCACCTGCTCAAAGGAACCGTTATTGTCATAATCCTTGGTGTATAATTTCACGGGGCCATTCTTACCACTCCACAGTTTGCTATTATGCCCCCAATTGCCTGCCAGGAAATCAAGGTTACCATCCCCATTTACATCAGCCACCAAAAGGCGTTGCCATATACCCGAACTACCCGGTAAATCTGTGCTGGAAAATGTCCCTTTGTTATTCATGTACACTTTTACCGGCATAAATTCCCCGGTTACAATCAGGTCGGGCCAGCCATCCTTGTTCAGGTCGGCAAACTGCGCATCGGTGACCATGCCAATTTTCAGCAAGTTCATCATGGACGTTGGGGCCACAGAGAACTTACCCTTTCCGTTGTTGAGGTATAGATAAGAGCTTTGAGGTATCCCATACTTTCTGATATCGGCCAGGAACCCGACGAATACATCCAGGTCTCCGTCTTTGTCCACATCAGCCGTAGTCACGCACGATTTGCTTTCAGTTAAAAATGGGATCGCACCGGATGCTACTTTAAAATGCCCGGTGCCATCATTCAGGTAAAGGTGGTCAGCAGAGGCATTTTCATTGGCGGGCATTTCATTACCCCCACTTACGGTCCATAGATCAGGGAAACCATCTCCATTGGCATCAAAAAATTCCGCATCCACCTCATCACAAACCTCAAACACTTTAAATATGGCTGTATCACTGGCCACAAAGCGCCCCCCGGGCTGTTGTATCATCATGGCGCCGGGTTGGCCCTTGGCTCCACACACATAAAAATCATCAAGCCCATCTTTATTGACATCTGCTACGGCCATTCGGGGTCCGCGGGTGCTTTGTTTATGGGGAATAAGGTATTGAATGTTAAAATCCACAAACCCATTCTCCCGGTGTTTCCAACCAAGCGCTACCTGATCACTGATATCTGAATAGGGGTCACGGGCAGGATTAAAAAATACATTTGCATCAAACTGACCCGAAGCATTTTTTTGTTCAAAGGTCAATCGCTGGTTTCCGGCCACCTGCTTTTTTACTTCAAATCGCTGATCGGGCCATACCACCAGGATGCTGTCTGCATTGGAGAGGGAGTCAAGACCAAAATGCAAACGTGTATCCGAAGAAGATTGAAACCCACGGGTTAGCATCAATTGTTGAAACTGCATCCCATTGCGGGTAAATACCCAAGCCTTGGCGCCAATTCCTGTTGTATTCAGGCTATCTCCTTTAAAGGAAATAGAGAGATAATTTTTCCCTGTAGTCTTATTTTCCAACACGAAGCTGGGGGCATTCAGCGAATTGATCACCATATCCAGGTCACCATCATTATCCAGATCGGCATAGGCAGATCCATTGTAATAACCTTTTAATCCTCCAGTACCCCAATCCTTACTCACCTCATTAAACCCAAGCGCGCCATCCCCTTTAAAAAAGAAGGGATGCACAGCGCCATCGGGCATGGCATTGATAGCCTCGTCATCAAACTTATCAGTGGCATCCATTCCCTTGGCCTTGAGGTCGGAAGCAAAACGGACATAGTCAAGATCCACGGGGCGTTTGACAATACCACTGGAAATAAACAGGTCCTTCTTTCCATCATTGTCAAAATCCGCCAGTAGCGGGCACCAACTCCAGTCGGTGGCATACATGCCCGCCTGTAAGGCCACATCGGAAAAATAGGCCCCGTTCTTATTATTCATTTGAAGACAGTTACGGGATACCTGGTCCTGGTAACCGTTGCCGGTTAGTTTCAGGTTATAGATATCCCAGTTCTCATCACTTCCGTAGGTCTTCATCGTTTTTTCATCAGGAGGCAGCATATCCACTGTCACGATATCGATCATGCCGTCATTATTAAAATCGGCCGCGTCATTCCCCATGCTAAATCGGCTGTAATGCCCAAATCGTTGGGCGCCTTCGTCCACAAACCGGCCATCCTTCTGGTTGATATAGTAATAATCATTTTCATGAAAATCATTGCCTACATAAATATCTTCCCATCCATCATTGTTAAAATCGGCAATGCTGATACCCAATCCATACCCCAGGTTGCCCTGGTAGATTCCGGCTTCCACAGAAACATCGGTAAAGCGTCCGGCAGTAGCCAGGTCATTCCGGTACAAACGATCTCCGGAAAGGGAATCAGGTCTGGTTCTGTTGCTGGCGGGAACAATGTTTGCATTGGGTTGGTGCGACTGATTCAGAATATAGCAATCCAGGTCGCCATCATGGTCATAATCAAAAAATACTGACTGGGTGGTGAAGGTGGATGTATTCAATCCATACGCCACGCTTTTATCCGTAAAGGTGTTGTCTTTGTTGTTAATAAAAAGCTGGTTGTGCCCGGTAAGACCATACTTGTTACTTACGGAGGAAACATAGATATCCAGCCAGCCATCGCCATTTACGTCGGCCATGGTGGAGCCGCTGCACCAATCGGATATCCCTTGCACACCGGCTTTTTCAGTAATGTCTTCAAAGGTCATATTGCCTTTGTTCAGATAGAGTTTGTTATGACCTTTTGTATTGGCAGTAAAATAAATATCCGGAAGGCCATCATTGTTGATATCACCGGTTGACACCCCACCTCCATTGTAATAATAGAGGTAATAAAGAATACTAAAGAGGTGTTTCTTCTCCAGGTTATTGGAAAAGTCTATACCTGTTTTGGATGCGGGAAGAATGGAAAACAAGGTTGGTTTTTGGTTGCAGGAACTGATCCAAACGATCGCACTGATCAATAGCAAGCCGGTGGAAAAAAATCTCTTCATATGTTTCAATTCAAAATTGACAAGCATTATTTATTGCTCAATACTTTTTCGGTCACCTCCGGATAAATGGAAATATAATGGGTATGCATTCCTGCCTTCATCGGCACCTGTTCCCCTTCCCTGATCACCATCACGGAACCCGATGGTAATTCGGGCATGTGACAACTGGAGCAATTGGATAAAATTACGGAACCTTTGCTGGCTTTTAGCTTACATTCATTTACATGTAATGTGTTATGACAGCCCTGGCAACGCTGGGCAAAAACGGCTGTTTTCCCGGCTTCATTTTCGTGCGGGGAATGACAGCTTCCACAAGTCATCTGGCTTTTAATAAAACACTTACTGGCGGCCATCATGCCATACTGGTTCCCGTGGACATCGATATCGGAAACCAATTTATGCACGGTGTCTGTGCTGAAATGGTCGCTCAATCGGTTTCCGGCCAGGAAAGAGAAGGAGGGACTGGTTTGTTTTAGTTTACCTCCATGACAAAGCGCACAGAGGTCAAGTTGCTGCTGCCGGGTAAAACTGGCCGGATTGATGGTGAATTTAGCCACGGAATCGCCTGGGTTGGCCTGGTGATGCTCCACATGCTTTTTGGATGGGCCATGGCATTTCTCGCAATCCACCCCATAAATGATCTTTTGCTTGTCAAATAGATCAAGCCTGGCCCCAAATTCTGTTGTTACCTGGGCAAAGGTGGAATGACATTCCATGCATCTGGCGGTAACCGGACGGCCAAACATCACCCGGTTCGAATAACCGGGGCTGTTAGTCCATTCGTTTACGGGTGTAAAATAAGAGATCGGCAACTGGGCCAGGGTATCATGCCACCAATACAGGTAGGTTTGTCCCCGGGTACCCGATCCCACGGAAATATCAAAACGCCGGGCTTTTTTCTCCCGGCCATTTAGATATTCCACCTGGTAAAACCCATCGGTTCTTTTCTCCATCCTGACCATCACGGAGGGGTTAAAGGAAAACTGGTTCTTTCCTTCTTCAAAGGAACCCAGGATGGTATTGCCGTCGGCAATCGAAGAAGTTTTAAAATGGGCTGTGTTAAGGTGGGATTTGTAAATATCGGAATGACAGGACATACAGGTGGCCGATCCGGCAAATTCCTCAAAGCCAACCTCGTCCTTTGCCTTTGATTTCTCCTTATTACCCGGAATACAACGGGTCAGCAGGAATACAGCGGAAACCAGGCACAGCAAATACAGGTAAGTTCTTCGATATAGGCGGGTGCCGATCTTCATGTCGTGGTTGTCCGGGTTAAGAAAAAAAAGGGCTGACATATTAACTATGTTCAGCCCTTAGCACTGCTTATGCTGCTTGCTTGAAAAAAACAGTTACTGTTTGTTGGTATAAAGCGCTAACACCTCAGCACCACTCAGAGCCTTATTGTACAAACGGAATTGGTCGAGGCTACCTTTCCAGGAGGCCATCCAATCGTCTTGCGGGCCAGGGAGTTTAACGTGTTTGTTCATACCACCAATAACCGCGTTGAACACGCTGGAAGGATTCACTTTGAACTGTCCATGTCCGGGCCAGTCAAGTGTTTTATACAACGCACCATCACGGTAAACGCTCATTTGAGAAGTGGTTTCGCTATAAGCGAAAGCCAGGTGGTGCCAGTTGCCATCATAGATATTTGGCATACGGTTGGCGCCAACCAGTTCAAACCACCTGTCACCGCTGTTATCATTTACAAAGAACTTGACCACAGCCGAGTCTGTTGTGGCGCCTGAACCCGTATGGTCAAACAGGATAAACATACAGGCGCTGGCCCAATAGTCTTTGTTTGGCAGGGTAAAGGCAAACTGGGCTTTACCACCGGTGGGAACAGTGTTCTTGGCCCAGAAGGCAACGGTAAAGCTGGTGGCGCTACCAAAGTCATTTGCACTGAGGTAGTTCAGGGCAGCACCGTCAGCGCCTTTCAAACCGGAACCACGGGCACCGGGGGTGATCCCCAATGAACTGTTCGGGAAGAAAGAAGGATATCCGGAGATGCTGTCCTTAAAGCGGATGTTGATCTGCTTATCATCTGCTGTGGTAGAGTCAAAGTTGACATAGAAACGCAGCGGGGTGGTAGGTGTTACCGGAACATCCTCCGGATAGTCTCCCAGGGCCGGCCGCGAAAACTTCTGGCAACCGATCAGGGATACAAAGGGGATCCCGATCAGGAGAAGCTGGGTTATTTTCTTTGTGGTTATTCGCATATCGACAATTTTTATGAGTAACGATTAAAGGATTACCATAAGGGGTTTTGGATGAGCACGCCGCCAGACAGATCGATCGCCTTTTGGGGGATCGGATAGTAGTTACAGCGGGCGGTATAACCCAGAGGACCGAGTACGGAAAGGGCATCACCCCAGCGTACGAGGTCATCAAAACGATATCCTTCCATGGCAAATTCCCAACGTCTTTCATCTTTGATAGCCTGACGCATTTGAGCCTGGTTAACAAAGGCAATGGTGGGAAGTACACCGGCACCGGCTCCGTTACGGGCGCGGGCGCGGATCAGTTCCAGGTTGGCCGCGGCAGTTACGCCATCACCCATTTCATTCGCAGCCTCTGCTTTCATCAGGATCACATCGGCATAGCGGAGAACACGGTGGTTGATCCAGGCAGGATAACCAGAGGTTTGAGTACCGGTAACCTGACGAACAGCTGGATCAGAATACACTTTCTTGTTCCAGTATTTCTGGTCAAGTGAGGTACCAGGTCCGTAAGCAGGCAAAGTAGCGCCAAAACCACCAGTGGAAGGTCCACCATCAAATTGACCAGAGTATAAGATCGTGGCCGCTTTGCGGGGATCGGTATCGTCCCAATCATTTTCCAGTTTGTCAGTTGGTGTGTTCCATCCCCAACCCAGGTTCCATTCCTGGCTGGCACCACCCTGGCGAACGTTTTGCGAAACGCCATAGAAGGAACCATAATCAGGAGTACCGCCGGGCCCGAGATAGGCTTGCATTTCAAGAATGGACTCAGGGCCGTTTTTACCAGCACCGTTCAGACCTTCTTTCCATACATCGGTAAACTTGGTGGCCAGGGAATACTGACCAGAACCAATGACTTCATTACACTTCTCCAATACCTTGGCCCAGTTGCCACGGAACAGGTAGGTGCGGGCCCACAGGGTTTTGGCAGCGCCAATGGTCAAACGACCAGGGAAGGGATTGTTACCGGTGGTACTGTTGAACCAGTTGATGGGCAGCAGTTTCACAGCGGAATCCAGGTCCTTGTCGATCAGCGCATAGATCTCCGCTTCAGGAGATTTTGGCTTGATACCATCAGCGGCCTTGGTGTAATAGTAGTCGATCTTGGGAACAGGGCCATAGGCTTTCAGCAATTCAAAGAAAGAATAGGCGCGGAAGAAATAAGCCTCACCCATGTTCCGAAGGGCGGAAGCCTCGGTCAGGTTGTTGATCGATGCGGTATGCAACAACTGGTTACACTTGTTGATCATGTAGTAATGATCATCCCAATAAGTATTGGTAGCCCAGTCATCCTTGGTGTACTGGAAAGTTTCAAACTCGGTCACGATCTCGGCACCATCCGTAGTCGAACTTCCTTTCTGCGCATCATCATCACGGATGCTGTTGAAGTCTAACCAGGGCAGGGTGTTAAAACCCGCATAGGTGTTGAAGATCGAGTATAGACCTACGGCCTGGCCGTCCAGCTCACTACCATAATCATCCAGGGTGGCGGACAAGGGCTTCCGGTCTAGGAATTTCTTACAACTGGTTACCCCTCCAAAGGCGATGGTCACCAGCAAGACGCTCCAGAAGATTTTATTATATTTTTTCATATCCAGATTCTTTAGTAGTATTAATTAGAACGTAACATTCAGGCCAAAGGTTGTCACACGGGGGATAGCGCCGCCGGCAAAGTCAAAGCCAAAACCAATCGCATCACCACCATATTCAGCGGTATAACCCTTGTTCTTTTTCCAGGTCTTCAGGTTCTGTACGTTGGCAAATACACGCAATCCTTTCACGCGAACTTTGTTCAGGATTCTGGGATCGAATTCATAGCCAAGTTGCAGGTTCCGAATCCGGAAATAACTACCGTCTTCGATATTATAAGTAGAACCGTTGTAGTTGAAACGGTCAGCCTGGCTGATCAGGGGTTCCCAGTTGGAAGTACCCGGGCCATTCCACCTTTCGGTTTTGAAGGCCGGATAGTTTACCCGCTGGAAGGGCGATTCGAGTGATCCCCATACACGGAAGACCTCGTTTCCATAAACCCCACCAAAGTCAACACCCAGGTTGAAACGCTTGTAGTTCAAACCAACTGATCCACCATAGATAAAGTCAGGAGAGGGGTTCCCGATCACCACGCGGTCGCTGGCATCGATCACACCATCACCATTGTTATCCTTGAATTTGAAGTCACCAGGACGATAGCTACCCAGTGAAGAGGCAGGAGGGGAAAGCAATACGTCGAGGTTTGTTTGATACAGACCTTCCACGGTATAACCAAAGAAGGAACCGATGGGGAAGCCAGGCATGGTGCGGGCTTCAGCGGAACCGTTGTTGGCATAAGCGCGGATGATCAAACCACCGGGCAGACTGGAAGCCACACTCTTCACTTCATTATCCATGAAGGTGATGTTACCACCAATGTTCAGGGTCAGGTCATTGTTCAGCTTCTGTGTCCAGGAGGCTGACAATTCAGTACCCCAGTTGCGGATCTCACCACCGTTCTCCAATTGGTCATCCAGACCCAATGAACCTAAAGATACATAGGTCATCATGTCACGGGTGGTTTTGTTATAGTAGTTCGCTTCAAAATGCAGGCGATTGTCAAACGCGTTGGCTTCAATACCTACTTCAGCCGCGGAAACAGTCTCCCATCTCAGGTCGGGGTTAACACGGTAGGCCGGAAGGGCGCCAGTTACGATGTTGCTGCCAAAAGGAACAACTGTACCGGAACGCAGACCAGGATAAGAAGGATAGTCACCAGACAATCCATAAGTACTTTGGTTACCCAAAACACCCACAGACGCTTTCAACTTCAGGAAGTTGATGAAGTTTTGATCCATCATGAAATCTTCGCGGGTGATTTCCCAGGCGGCACCCACTGACCAGAACTGCTGGTGGCGGTTCTTCTCAGGGATCCTTGAAGAGGCATCATCACGGAAAGAAGCATTCAGGTAATACTTGTTGCCAAAGTTGTACAGCAAACGTGCCAGGTAAGACACCGTGGTGTATTCACTTTGAGTAGAAGTGGCGGCACCCTGGTTAACATAACCAAAACCATTGCTGATATACCAGAAACGCTTGTCGTTCGGAATCGGCAGGTCAGTAGCGCCGGTACCCTGGCTGGAAGTAGCGTTACGCTGGAAGGTACCATAATAGAATGTTGTGAAACCGGTAGTGGCGGTCAGGTTATGGCTGCCAAAAGATTTCTTGTAAGTCAGGATATAGTCCTGCTGGTATTTTCTCCAGTCAGCATCATACTCGCTTACGCTGGTACGGTTGCTGTACAGAACAGGCAGGCTGGTACCGGGGTCATAAGCATAATAAAGAGGCTGATAGGTGCGGGAGTTTACA
>JAYRZH010000022.1:0-41171 GCA_041916555.1 Chitinophagaceae bacterium
GACACTTACATCCAGGGCAGAAACCGATTCATCACAAACAATAAAGGAAGGGTTCAATACCAAGGCCCTGGCTATAACCACCCGTTGGCGCTGACCTCCGGAAAACTGATGTGGGTAATGGTTAAAATGATCGGATTTTAATCCGGTTTTTGTCAACAACTCCATCACCTTCTCCTTTCGTTGGTTTCCTGAAATTCCGGGTTCGTGTACACGCAAGGGTTCCATTAATGCGTCACCTATTCGCAACCGGGGGTTTAAGGAGGAAAAAGGATCCTGAAAAACCAGTTGCATATCTTTTCGGAAGGGGATCAACTCATCACGGCTCATCCGGGTAAGCAATTTTCCATCAAACAGGATCTCTCCACCCGTTGGTTCGATCAAACGGAGCAAAGCCCTGCCTAAAGTGGTTTTCCCACAACCGGATTCACCCACCAGACCAAGGGTTTCCCCTTTTTTTACTTCAAAGCTTACTCCGTCCACCGCTTTCACGACCTGGTCCTTCCGGTTGAACAGGCCTGTTTTTCTTTTAAAATGAACTGCCAGATCTTTCACCTCAATTAGGTTGTTATCATTGAGAGGGGTCACGGGCACTATCGGAACCAGGTTTGGCATTTTACCCGACAGGAAATCATTGACTACTGGCAAACGAATACCCTTGGGGTGGTTGGCCGGCCGGCAGGCCAGCAAACCTCTTGTATAGGCATGCTGAGGATTGTTAAATAAGGCTTGGGTAGAACCTTCTTCTACGATATTTCCCTGATACATCACCAGGCAGCGGTCGGCGATTTCAGCCACTACACCAAGGTCGTGGGTTATAAAGATCACGGACATCCCAGTTTCCTGTTGCAAGGCATGGATTAGGTCCAGTATGGTTTTCTGAACAGTTACATCCAGGGCCGTGGTGGGTTCATCACAGATCAGTATGGACGGGTTCCCACACATGGCCATGGCGATCATAACCCGTTGCTTTTGCCCGCCACTCAATTCATGGGGGTATCGATCATAGATAGCAGGAGGGTCCGGCAATTTCACCCTTTGAAACCAGTCGATGGCTTTAGCCTTTGCTTCTTTATCAGTAAGCTTGAAGTGGGTTTGCAAGGCCTCCTTTACCTGGTGGCCACAGGTGAAAACCGGGTTGAGTGAACTCATAGGTTCCTGAAAGATCATCCCGATACCAGCCCCACGGATGGCCATCATCTCCTTACCCGAACATTGGAGAAGGTCGATTGGTTTTTCAGTACCCGGACTGAAGAGGATCTGTCCTTCTTGTATTTGAGCAGGTGGTATTGGTAATAACCGGAGAATGGACAGGGCGGTTACGCTTTTTCCAGAACCGGATTCGCCCACAATGGCCAGCGATTCTCCAGGCATAAGGTGAAAGGAAATATCATGCAGTACGGTGCGGGGTCCGTTTTCCGTCTGGAAGGCGACACACAGGTTCTTAACAGCCAGCACCGGGGAGGCCATGGTCAGAATTTCAGGTGACGGACAGTAAGCCCGTTATTGATCAATTGTTTCAAGGAATCAATGCCAATGCGGAGATGGGTTTCGACATAATTGGCGGTGACCGTTTTGTCACTCTCCTCGGTTTTTACCCCTTCGGGGATCATAGGCTGGTCGCTCACCAGCAATAGCGCCCCGGTTGGAATCTTATTATAGAAACCCACGGTAAAGATGGTGGCCGTTTCCATATCAATGGCATAGGCCCTCACCTGTTGCAGGTAGAGTTTAAATTTTTTATCATGCTCCCAAACCCGTCGGTTGGTGGTATACACGGTGCCAGTCCAATAATCCACCTTATAATCACGGATGGTGGTGGAAACCGCTTTTTGCAGGGCAAAGGCCGGAAGCGCGGGAACTTCGGTAGGGAAATAATCATTGGAAGTACCCTCGCCGCGAATGGCAGCAATGGGGAGGATAAGATCGCCTAATTTATTTCTTCTTTTCAACCCCCCGCATTTACCCAGGAATAAAACGGCACTTGGTTCAATAGCAGTTAAGAGGTCCATTACCGTGGCTGCCGTAGGGCTTCCCATCCCAAAATTGATGATGGTAATGCCATCCGCCGTGGCGCATTGCATGGGTTTGTCCCTCCCCACTACCTCCACATTATGCCATTGGGCAAAGAGATTGACATAATTCCCGAAGTTGGTCAGGAGGATGTACTTTCCAAAGTTCTCGAGTTTCTCCCCTGTATAGCGGGGCAGCCAGTTATTGACAATCGCTTCTTTGGTCTTCATGTGTTGGAAGGCTTTATGCAAATATTGGATTTTTATTTGGTTTATTTAACCGGGTCTTACCTGCACCGGTTTGCCAACATAAGAAATGGTTTGTCTCTTTTCACCCTTATGCTTCGTGTTGGCCGATGCATGGTCTATAAAGACGACATGGAATATGCGTTTACGGTAGCGTTCGCGGTAGGAGCCGCTCACCGCTCCTATCCTTAATACTTTTTGCTGTTCATCCCAGGTAAAAGGAATTAGGCCATAAGCCCCTTTTTCATACGCGTAGTTGTCGCCTTCGTCCAGATAAAGGTCAAATTTTCCATTGGCGCCCCTATAAACCCTCACTTCAAGTGTATCAAATGCTTTGATCGATGTAAACTGAACTGGATTGGATAAGGGAAGTATGGTTCCGGCTTTGGCAAATACCGGTATCTTATCCAGCGAAGCATCCACAATTGCTTGCTGCCCTCCCTGATAAACCTGGTTGGTCCAGAAATCATACCAGCTAGTGGAGTTTGGCAAATACACACTCCAACGGTTTACACCAGGTTCAACAACCGGGGCAACGAGTAAGGAGTGCCCAAACAGGTATTGAAATTTCTGTTTTATAGCCATGGAATCGGTTGGGAAATCCATCACCAGGGGGCGCATAAGGGTGGATCCTTTTTTTGTTACCAGCCAGCTTTCTGAATAGATATAAGGGATCAACCGGTATCGAAGGTTTAAATAGTCACGCATCCGGTTCTCAACTGTCTGGCCGTATTTCCAGGGTTCGGTTTCTGTTTGGTACCCATGCATACGAAACACCGGGTTGAATACCCCCCATTGAAACCAGCGGGTAAGTATTTCATGATAGTTGGTGTCGGTATATTGACCTTGGCCGGGACGAAAGAAACCGCCAATATCAGTTGTCCAATAGGGCATTCCGGTGAGGGAAAAATGCAGACCGGCTACTATTTGCCGACGAAATGCATCCCAGTTCCAGCCAATATCACCCGACCAGTTGATGGTCCCATATCGTTGCTGGCCGGGAAAGGCCGATCGGGTCAGGATAGCCACCCTTTTGGTTGGATCGCTTTTTCGCTGTCCTTCATAGACTGTTTTACTCACCAGCAATGGATAGGTAAGCCGGTAAAATTCACCAGGCCCCCAATGCGTTTTCTTGCCGGCCAGGGCATCATTTTCAGGTTCGGTGGCATCCATCCACCAGGAATCCACTCCCAGGTCATACAGATTTTCCTTTAATACCTGCCAGTGTTTTTGCCGGGTTTCAGGCTTGTAAATATCCACCCAGGGACTATTAGGGATATAAAGACCGGCCTGGACATATTCTTTTCCAACCTCCGACTTTTGATCTATGTTTTCCCAAACAGAAATAGAGAAACGCGCGTGAAGGTCGTGAAGCCGTTTGATGAATTGTTTTGGGTTGGGGTAATGTGTGGAATCAAATTGTGGCACACCCCAGCCGTGTTTTCCCCAGTATTGCCAGTCTTGAACGATCACATCCACCGGCAATGATTTCTTCCTGAACTCTTCCACCGTATTCACCAGGTGTTCACCAGATGTATAACGCTCACGGCATTGCCAGAAACCATAGGCCCACAAGGGCAGCAAGGGGGCATTTCCGGATAATGCGCGAAAACCGGCGATGATCTCATCAGGCGCTTTCCCAAGGAAAACCGTATAATCGATGGACCTGGCATGCGGGGAACGAAATACGGTTTGGTCATTCCGTTGCTTCCAACTCAATGTAGGAACGTTGGATGACCGGCATACGATCTGAACGTCATGTTTTCCGGCTTTAAGCGGAACAATGGTGCTGGCAGCAGGCGGCAGCCATAGGTTGCTTTGATCAATACAGGGTATGCCATCGATGATAAGCAGGTGACGGCTTTCCATGGCACCCATATCAAGCATAAGCGCATATTCCCCATCGTGAGGTATATCCAGGATGCCGGTATAGAGGGATTGCCTGTTGGAAATTTTCTGGGTACCAGAAGTGGTGGTTACTTCCAGTTCTTTTTTGTCACCGGTCAGGGAATCCAGTTTTTTTAACACGACAAAGGAATCGGCGGGGTTAAAATCAGTAAGGCCATATTGGTTCCATAATAATCCAAAGCCCCGGCTTGAGTAAAGAAAAGGCATGGCGATCTGGGTATTTACCTGGATCAGCCGCCGGGGAATATTCCGCAGGTTAAAATGTCCATCCTGAAATTGCCCCAGTCCAAATAGATACTCCTGGGAGGGACTGTCAAAAGCCAGTTCTGCCAAAAAGCAGGGTTCGCCCTGTATGGTAGCAGGTGCCAGTTTTCTGGATCCTTTTATTTCCGATAAAAAAGGAGTACCGGTTTTATCCTGGTAGATTAACCCACCAGTGGCTTTGTCAAAAATGGCGGTGACTTTTTTTGTCCGCAGGATCAGGGACATGGTGGTTTCCTCCACGGAAAATACCGGTGTTGGAAGATGGTTGACGAGCACGAGGTCATTCGACTCCTGTAAACCCTGATGCACTTGTACGCGGATGGCCATATCCGACAGGGGGGTGATGCTTAAAGTTCCCTGACTCGTTTCAATGACCAGTTTGTCTTTGCTGGCGGTATGGCTTCTATAAACCTGGGCGATGCCTGTTGCCGGTAAGAAGAAGAACAGCAGGAGGTAAGGAATTAATCTCATGTTTGGTGTTTGAGCTTGGGCCGGTTAGTGATTCCAGGGTGGCAGGTTTTCAAGTTCTTCTAATCCCTCAGGGCCTTTCTGCCAGGCGCGGGTATAATCACCATTGGTGATCACAAGATAGGGCACGGGAATGGATAAGTGATAACGAAGTAACTGATTTAGCACTGATTCGGAGAGGGCTTCGTTTTGAGCCTTGCATTCCACCATCATCCAGGGTTGGTGGGCAGGGTCATAAATGAGAATATCAAATCGTTTGGTGAGTTCGCCCAGTTTCAGTTGTTTTTCCAGGGCTATCAGGGTGGGGGGATAGGAGAGGGTTTGGATAAGGTACTGTAACAGGTTTTGTCGGACCCATTCCTCCGGGGTTAGAATGATCCATTGCTTCCTGATTGGATCAAATACTTGATCACGCCCTTTTTCTTTCCGGATGCGAAAGTCGGGGGGAGGGAAGGAGATGTGGATCATATTTATAAAATTACCGCGAGGACACTATGACGCAAAGATTCGCGAAAAAAACATTTCGAACCTTTGCGTCTTCGCGCCCTCGCGGTGAACTAAATCAAACACTCTTCTTACGGGAAGATACCCAACTCTACATACGAAGTGGCAACCTTATTGATGGCCACAACGTAGGCGGCGGTGCGCATGTCGGGGATATCTTTGTTGGCCTTCCAGGTTTCCATAACCTCGCGGGTGGCATTGATCATGGTTTCTTCCAATCCGCTATGAACCAGTGATACTTCATCCGGGCCATGCATGATAAATTCCCTTTCGCTGGCGCCAACCTGTTTGCCGGTAAGGGTTTCCATCTGGCTCAGGATATGGCTGTTGAGGTTTTCGGTAAAGCGTTTTTCCAAACGGCCATAACGTACGTGGCTTAGGTTTTTCAACCATTCAAAGTAAGATACGGTCACCCCGCCGGCGTTGAGGTACATATCGGGAATAACCAGGGTTCCTTTTTTAGCCAGCACTTCATCGGCTTCCGGTGTCAGTGGTCCGTTGGCAGCTTCACCAATGACTTTGGCTTTTATCCGGTCGGCATTGCCTGCATTGATCACGTTTTCCAGCGCGGCAGGTATCAGGATATCGCAGGGCAGTTCCAGCGCCTCGGGGCTTTTTTCGATATTCTTGGCACCGGGATAATTAAGAATAGTGCCGGTGGCTTTGCGATGCTGAAATACAGCATCCACATCCAGGCCTTCTTCATTATGAATGGCTCCTTCGTATTCGGCGATGGCAATGATTTTGGCGCCGGCTTTCTGGAAATAAAGGGCGGAATGGTAACCCACGTTACCAAGACCCTGAACAACGATCTTTTTACCAGCCAGACCGGTACTTAATCCCAGGCCTTTCATGACATCTTCCATATTGCAGACCTCCCGTACTCCGTAGAATACACCAAGTCCGGTGGCTTCGCGACGACCGCGTACCCCACCCTGGGAAACCGGTTTGCCGGTAACGCAACCCAGTCCATCGATCTCACCAGGTTTTAATGTTGTATAGGTGTCCACGATCCAGGCCATTTCCCTTTCGCCGGTACCATAGTCAGGGGCAGGTACATCGGTGCCGGGTCCGATAAAATTCTTTTTAACCAGTTCGGAGGTATAACGACGGGTGATCTTTTCCAGTTCGTAAGGGGAATATTTGCGGGGGTTGATCTTGATACCCCCTTTGCCACCACCAAAAGGTACGTTTACAATCGCGCATTTGTAGGTCATCAGTGATGCCAGGGCCATCACTTCATCCTGGTTAACTTCGGCCGCAAAGCGGATACCCCCTTTACATGGGGCTTTGTGATGGGAGTGCTGAACACGATAGGCTTCGATGACCTCTATGCGGCCATCATCCATTTTTACCGGGAAACGCATCCGGTAAACAGCATTACAGGCTTTGATCTGCTCCAGGATGCCCTTGTCCCACTTGGTGAACTTGGCAGCCTTGTCGAAACTCTTACATACGTCGCTAAAAAAACTGTACTCGGTATTTGCTGACATGTGATGTGATTTTTGATGTGATGTGATATGGCAAGAAGCTAATTACTTTTCTTTTTCGAGCCTGGTGATTTTCCGGTCGATGCGAACCAGATAAAGGATCAGTCCAAGGAGTATGGTAAGCATTACGGCGATCACTACATAGATCTTTCCGTTGCTTCGCATCAGGTCGGCCATTTCGGCGGAATTACCCTGGGCAAAGGTTCCAGTGGCGATCAATAAACTTATCCAGGAAAGGGAGATTCTTTTTTTCATGCGTTCAAAATTGATTTGTCCTTGATATACCGCAACCTGATCTTTAAAGTGGTGATCCACACAGCCAGCAGGGTCCAGCCCAGGATTGCCGGATAGAATACCATCCTTAATCTCGGATCGGCGGCTTTGAAATCCAGTGCCGGGTTGCCCTCACTGCCTCCGGGGTGCAGGCTGGGCAGCACCCGCGGAAGGATCCATATAGAAGGGAATAACATGGCAAAGGCGAAAATATTGTACACGGCGCTTACCCGGGCTTTTTTATCTATGTCCTGGATGGAGTCACGCAACACCAGGTAGGCAAAATAGATCAGCAGGGCAATGGCAGCTCCTATCAGTTTGGGTTCTTTGGCTATAATGCTAAAGGTAACGGTCGGAATATTGGGGTCGGCCCAGGTATAGCTCATCCAAATGGCCCCGGTAGCATAACCCAGGATACCAAGGATGATCCCCATCACGGCATATTCCCGGCTGCAAATATCCGAACGCAGCTTGCCGGTGGCGAGGTAAATAATGGCATGCACTACGGAGATGATGAACAGGATCATCATGGCAAACCACATACATACATGGAAATACAGGTTGCGGATAGTTTCTTCCAATTGAGGCAGGCGGGGTACTTCGCCTAACAAACCCATTGTGAAGGTGTAGATAAGGAGAAGCACACTTGCTATTTTCCACCAGGATTTTCGCATAAAGAAAAATTGGTAAGGGACATCGGCGCCGCTGAAGTTTTAGCGAAACCGGGCCTGCAATCGTTGCGCAAATTTAGGGTAAAAAAGAAAAACCTCAGTCTTTCCAAAGAAAGGGGAAAAGTATTACTGATAATATAATGATCATCGCATCAAGCGCCAGTAACAATAAGATCACATTACCGGGCATAGTACCGCTAAGGGAAAACACGGAGCGGGATAGCCGCATGAGCAAGATCAACTGGGGTATGATGATGGGAAAACCCAGAATGGCCATGATGGCCGCGTTTTGCTGGGCCTTGGCCGCAATGGCTGCCAGAAAGGTAAATACAAGTGATAAACTCCAACTCCCGATCAGGACCAATCCTATGAATGGCCCCATTTTTATCACCGGATTGTCGAGAAACAGGATAAATAAAAGCAAGCTGAGCAGGCTCATCAGCAGCATCAGCAGGGTATTGAACAATAATTTGGATAAAACAAAGGCCGAAGGCGAAACAATCGAAAAGTAATACAACATCCGTCCCCGGCTCTCCTGCAAAAAACTCTTTGCCACCGCATTGATGCAAATAAACAGTTGGATCACCCAGAAAAGTCCGTTCCAGACCCGGCTTTCCGGAGTCTCCAGGGCCATGTATAGTACGAATGTGGTGGACCCGATATAGAGCAGGATGCCATAGAAACTGTATTGCTGCCTGATTTCAAGCAACAGGTCCTTTCTGAACAGGGTCCATATTTGTTTAAGCAGGTTCATGGGCGTTCCTGGCCGTAACAATAACGGCAAAGGGGTTCATATACATCCTTTTCCCCCAGCATTACCTGGTCGTCGTTGGGGATCTTTCGATAAGAATAGCTGGCAATATTGCCACAACGCATGCAAATGGCGTGGAGTTTTGTCACATAATCCGCTTTGGCCATCAAAAAGGGCATTTGTCCAAAGGGTTTGCCGGTATAGTCCATGTCCAGTCCGGCCACAATGACCCGGATGCCCCGAAAAGCCAGTTCATCACATACATCGGCTATTTCCGGGTCAAAAAACTGGGCCTCGTCGATCCCCACAACCTCCACATCCTGGGCCAGGAGCAGTATCTTCTGGGAATTGTCAACCGGGGTGGAGAGAATGGCATTTTCATCGTGTGAAACGATTTTTTCCTCATCATACCGTATATCGATCCCGGGTTTAAAGATCTCGACCTTCTGGTTGGCGATCCGGGCCCTTTTCAGGCGGCGGATCAATTCTTCTGTTTTACCCGAAAACATCGATCCGCAGATCACCTCGATCCAACCTCTTTTTTCCCCATGAATACGCGGTTCGATAAACATTGTTAATATTTTGTGGCCATTGCCCCATTTTCAGGGTCATTGGCAAACTGTTTGTAACTTTCAGCGAAACGTCCAAAAGTAAGGTAATCTCATGGAAAGAATTAAGGCCCTTATTGATAAATTGAAGCAACAGGCAGACCAGCAGGCAGATGCCGCTCAAATGCTGATGACCCTGCAGTCATTGCAGCATGCCCTGCAACAATTACAGGCCCAGAAAAGCAGGACCCTGGGAACATCCAAGGTTGCCGTGGTATTCCCATCCTCAGCCAGCAGGATCCCTGTGGCCGAAGTGGTGGAAGAGGTTATCGCCGCCCCGCAAAAACAGGAAATACCCACAGCACCGGTTGCCTATACTTATGACCCATTGCTCGAAATCCCAACGTTGACTACCCAAAAATCCACCAAGGAGATCAATGAGGCCCTGGCGGAAAAAAATACCTCCATCAATGACCGGCTGGCAATCGCAAGCAAAGAACTGGCGGAAACCCTGAGCGGTACCCCGGTACAGGACCTCCGGAATGCCATCGGGATCAATGACCGGTTTACGTTTATCAGCGAGCTTTTCAGGGGCGATGAGGCCATGTACGAGCGGAGCCTGAAGACCATCAATAATTTTGGCACCTTTTCCGAAGCCGAATCCTGGATCAGCCGCGAGCTGGAGATCAAACTGGGCTGGGATTCACAAGGCGACCCCGTGGTGCATTTCTACCAATTGGTAAAAAGAAGGTTTGTTGGGCGCTAAATACTGTATTGGTTCCCGATCAATCATTATTTTCCCCAAGCCCGAAGGGCTTGGGAGGAAGCTGAGTTTTGGAGGAGGGAATTTTGTAATTAAGCCTTTGAACCAAACCCGATGGCAATACCTTGTAAAATGTTATTTGTCGCCCCCAGGTTATCCTTCACATAATCACCCGCCGTTTCACCCGCCATTTTCCGGCGGTTTTCATTCCGCAACAATAAATCCAGAACCCTTCGCATTTCCTGTTTGTTTTGAATGGGAAAAGCCGCATTGATCCTATCCATTTCCACCGCTTCGCGAAAACGTTGGAAATTGGGGCCAAACAGAACCGGTACCCCGTATACAGCGGCTTCCAGGGTATTGTGTATGCCGCTTCCAAAGCCTCCGCCAATATAGCTGATCGTGGCGATTCTGTACAGGGAAGATAACAGGCCTATATTATCAATGATCATTACCCTTGCGGTGGTATCCGAATGGTACCGTGAAAACCGGACTGAATCCGGAAAAAGAGATTCCAGTTGAAGGAGGTGTTTTTCATGGATCTCGTGGGGGGCAATAACCAATTTTACTTCGGGATATTCATCCAAACTATCCTTGAGCAGAGTCTCATCTTCGGGCCAGGTACTTCCTGCAACCACTACTTTATCCGTTTTGCAAAAATCCACAATGGCTGGTGGCAGGGTAGAGGCTTGGGCAATTTCAAAAACCCGGTCAAACCGCGTATCCCCGGCAACTGTAACCGGCAAACCCGGCAGGTGTTTTTCCAGTAGCTCCTGGGAATCCTGGTCCTGAACAAAAAGCCGGGTAAAGAATCCCAGCATTTGGCGGTGAAGTCCGCCATACCACCGAAAGAATGGCTGCGATGGGCGAAAGATGGCCGATATAATATAGAGGGGTATTCTTCTATCGTGACAGTTCTTCAGGTAGTGGAACCAGTAATCATATTTTACAAAAAATACCATACTGGGTTTCAGGATATCCAGAAAACGACGGGCATTGGTTTTGCCGTCAAGTGGTATATAAGTTACCAGGTCGGCCCCTTTGTACCCTTTGCGCTGTTCATACCCGGAAGGGGAGAAAAAAGTGAGCAGGATTTTATGGTCGGGGTGTATTTTCCGCCATTTTTCCAGCAGGGGGCGACCCTGTTCAAACTCACCCAGGGAGGAGCAATGCATCCATATCCACTTATGCCCCGGGGTGATGCCGGTCTCCAATTTTTCCCAAATGCCCTTACGTCCCTCCACCCAAAGCCTGGCCTTGGGGTTGCCCAAGGCAGCGGCAATCCGTACACCGGACTGATAGAAAAACAGGGCCAAATGGTAGAAAAACAGGGTCAAATTGGGGGTTTTAATAAATCAACAAATGTAGTCTCAAACATGGAAACCGGCCATATTTTACTATTTTTGCGCCAGTTTTTTAATGGCTTTTGCTTATTTATCCGATTAAAAATCAAAGCATACCTGCATGATTCAGGGAAAAGCCAATTAAATCCGACACTATGCGCCCCATCCAAATGGTCGACCTGAAACAGCAGTACCACAAGATCAAGTCTGAAGTGGATGCGGCTGTTATCGCTGTACTCGAAAGTTCAGCCTTTATCAACGGTAAACCGGTTCAGGATTTTGCCTCCAACCTGGCCCAATACACCGGGGCCAAGCATGTAATCCCCTGCGCCAACGGGACCGATGCCCTCCAGATCGCGATGATGGCACTGGACCTGAAACCCGGGGATGAGGTCATCACGCCTTCCTTTACGTATATCGCCACCACGGAGGTGATCGCCCTTCTAAGACTGACCCCGGTATTTGTGGAAGTTGATCCCAAGACCTTTTGCATGGATCCCATTTCCCTGGAAAAGGCCATCACCCCCCGTACCAAGGCCATTGTGCCTGTCCATCTGTATGGACATGCGGCCCCTATGGAAGAGATTATGGCCATTGCCGAAAAACATGGGTTGTATGTTATTGAAGACAATGCCCAGGCCATCGGCGGAGCTTATCGCTTCTCAAATGGTACCGTCAAAAAAACCGGTACCATCGGACATATTGGGACCACCTCTTTTTTCCCTTCCAAAAACCTGGGTGGATATGGAGACGGAGGGGCTATTTTCACCAACGATGACCGGCTGGCTGCGGAAATGCGGATGGTAGCCAATCATGGCCAAAGCATAAGGTATTACCATGACCGCGTTGGATGCAACAGTCGGTTGGATACCCTGCAGGCAGCCATTCTGGATATCAAATTAAAACGCCTCGATGAGTATATTTCTGCCCGTCGTAAGGCAGCCGATTTTTATGACAACGCTTTTGCCAATCATCCCCGGATAACCGTTCCCTACCGCGCCCCCTGGAGTGAACATGTGTTCCACCAGTACACACTCATATTGGACCAGGTGGACCGTGACGGACTAAACAAGTACCTGGCCGAGAAACAGGTGCCATCGATGATCTATTACCCGGTACCGGGACATAAGCAAAAAATGTTTGATTCGTTTCATACTACAAGGGTGTCTTTACCCGTTACTGACTGGCTTACGGAACGGGTCATTTCCCTTCCGATACATACAGAACTCGATGAGGAACAACTCACTTATATAACAACCACCGTACTGGAATACATTAACCAAAACCCCTGATCGTACATGAAAATCGCAGTAGTAGGCACCGGTTATGTCGGACTCGTGACCGGAACATGTTTTGCCGAAACAGGTAATACCGTAACCTGTGTTGACATCGACAAGGCCAAAGTAGAGAAACTCTCCAATGGTCAGATTACTATTTATGAACCCGGACTGGAAAAGCTCTTTATCCGTAACCTGCGGGAAGAGCGTCTCCACTTCACCACCAACCTGGAGGAAGGGATCAAAGATGCGCAGATCATTTTCCTGGCCCTGCCCACACCTCCCGGAGAAGATGGTTCCGCTGATCTTAAATACATCCTGGGGGTAGCCAATGATCTTGGTAAGATCCTGAAGGATTACAAAGTGATCGTGGATAAAAGCACCGTGCCTGTTGGCACCGCTGAAAAGGTCCGGTCTGCCATAGCCGCCAATTGTAAAGTGGATTTTGATGTGGTATCCAACCCCGAATTCCTTCGCGAAGGGGTGGCTGTGGATGATTTTATGAAACCCGACCGCGTGGTGATTGGAACCAGTTCCGAACGCGCTAAAAAACTGATGGGTGAACTCTATGCGCCTTTTGTACGCCAGGGCAACCCCGTCATTTATATGGATGAACGCTCCGCCGAATTGACCAAATACGCGGCCAACTCCTTCCTTGCCACCAAGATCTCCTTTATGAACGAGATCGCGCTCCTTTGTGAACGCCTCGGCGCGGATGTGGATATGGTTCGTCTGGGGATCGGAACCGACCTCCGGATCGGAAAACGCTTCCTCTTCCCCGGTATCGGATATGGCGGTAGCTGCTTCCCCAAAGATGTGCAGGCCCTGGTAAAATCATCCAAGGAAGTGGATTATGATTTCCGCATCCTGAACGCGGTGATGGATGTGAATGAGCGTCAGAAACTCCACCTGATGCCCAAGGTGAAGAACTACTTCAAAGGCGACCTGAAAGGTAAACATTTTGCCTTGTGGGGACTGGCCTTCAAACCCAATACGGATGATATCCGCGAAGCTCCGGCCCTTTACATGATCGATTACCTGCTGAAGGAAGGGGCCACAGTATGTGCCTTTGACCCCGAAGCGATGAAGAATGTAAAGCAATTGCTCGGCGACAAGATTCAGTTCTCCGAAAGCCAATACGAATGCCTGAGTGGCGCTGACGGACTCATCATCGCCACGGAATGGAATGAGTTCAGGACACCTGATTTCCTGAAGATCGTTTCCAGCCTGCGTAACAAAGTGATCTTTGATGGCCGGAACCTCTTTGACGTATCTGCCATTCGACAGCTCGGATTCCATTATGAAAGTGTGGGAAGAGGGGTATCCAAATAAACCAAAACAACATGGAAAGAAAAAGGGTATTAGTGACCGGCGCCGCCGGATTCCTCGGATCGCACCTTTGTGACCGCTTTATCAAAGAAGGTTACCATGTCATTGGCATGGATAACCTGATCACCGGTGACCTTCGTAATATCGAACACCTCTTTAAGCTGGAGCAGTTCGAGTTCTATCACCATGATGTCACCAAGTTCATTCATGTGCCTGGCAAACTGGATTATATCCTTCATTTCGCGTCTCCCGCCAGCCCCATCGATTATCTGAAGATCCCCATTCAGACCCTGAAAGTAGGGGCCATGGGAACACATAACTGTCTTGGCCTTGCCAAGGCAAAAGGAGCCCGCATCCTGGTGGCCTCCACCAGTGAAGTTTATGGCGACCCCCTGGTACATCCCCAAACTGAGGAATACTGGGGTAATGTAAACCCCGTTGGCCCACGCGGAGTATATGATGAAGCCAAACGTTACCTGGAATCTATCACCATGGCCTATCACACTTTTCATGGCGTGGAAACCCGGATCATCCGCATATTCAACACCTACGGACCAAGGATGCGGTTGAACGACGGACGGGCCCTGCCCGCCTTTATCGGCCAGGCGCTTCGGGGAGAAGACCTAACCGTATTTGGCGATGGCTCCCAAACCAGGAGTTTCTGTTTTGTGGATGACCTGGTGGAAGGTATCTATCGTTTGCTGATGAGCAATTATGAAAAACCGGTTAATATCGGTAACCCCGATGAGATATCGCTCAAAGATTTTGCGGAAGAAGTGCTGAAACTGACGGGTAACAAAGTGAAGATCGTGTATAAACCCCTGCCGGTGGATGACCCCAAACAGAGAAAACCGGATATTACCAAAGCCAGGGAAATATTGGGGTGGTCACCTAAAGTAAACAGGTCCGAAGGACTAAAACTCACCTACGACTACTTCAAGTCACTACCACCCGAAGAATGGGCCAAACAACCCAAAGAATTCACCAGTTCCAAATAACCCTACTTACCAACCAAAGCTACCATGTACCAGGAATTACTCGACAAGAAGAAAAAATTGGCCGTAATCGGCCTCGGTTATGTCGGCCTTCCTATCGCCCTTGCCTTTGCCCGTCGCATTTCTGTGATCGGGTTTGATATCAATGCCTCCCGGATCGACCTGATGAAAAAAGGGATCGATCCCTCCAATGAATTAAGCAAAGAAGAATTTGACGGATGCGATATTCAGTTTACCAGCAACCTGGATGATCTCCGGGAAGCCTGCTTTTTTGTCGTGGCCGTGCCCACCCCGGTGGATGAACATAATGTTCCCGACCTGACTCCCGTTAAAAAAGCTTCGGAAACCATTGGCAAAGTATTGAAGAAGGGAGATTATGTGGTGTTTGAATCCACGGTTTATCCCGGATGTACCGAAGAGGATTGTTTGCCGGTGATCACCAAATTATCGGGACTGAACATGGGAACCGATTTTAAACTTGGGTATTCCCCTGAAAGGATCAACCCCGGTGACAAGCAACATACCCTGGCCAATGTGGTAAAAGTGGTTTCCGGTTGCGATGCTGAGTCATTGGATGAAATAGCCAAAGTTTATGAACTGGTGGTGGCTGCCGGCGTGTACCGCGCTTCCTCCATCAAAGTGGCTGAAGCTGCCAAGATCATTGAAAATACCCAGCGCGACCTGAATATTGCCCTTATGAATGAACTCTCCATCATCTTTGATAAAATGGGTATCAATACCTATGAGGTGTTGGAGGCGGCGGGAACCAAATGGAACTTTCTCAAATTCTATCCGGGTCTGGTTGGCGGTCATTGCATTGGTGTGGATCCTTATTACCTGACCTACAAATCCTCTGAACTTGGGTTTAATTCCCGGGTTATCCTGGCCGGTCGCCATACCAACGATGGCATGTCGATGTATGTAGGCCGGAAAGTAGTGCGTCATATCATTGAGCATGTAAGTGATGTAAAATCCGCCAGGGTACTCGTGATGGGGGCAACTTTTAAGGAAAATGTAAGCGATATCCGCAATTCCAAAGTGGCCGATGTGGTAAAGGAACTGCAGTCATTCTTTGTAAATGTGGATGTTCATGACCCACATGCTTCCTCCGAAGAGTTAAAGCATGAATATGGGTTTGGCCTGGCCGAGAAAAAAGGAAAGGACTATGACGCGGTCATCGTGGCCGTATCCCATAATGAATACCTTGGCTATGATGATGCCTATTTTGCATCGATTACCAAGCCCCATGCAGTGATATACGACCTGAAGGGAACCTATCGAAACAAAATTTCCAGCCGACCTTATTGGAGCCTCTGATATGCCGTTTATTAAAAATGAATTTGAAGGATTGATCCTGTTTGAACCGGATGTGATGGAAGATAACCGGGGTTGGTTCTTTGAGTCCTATAACCAACGAAAGTTCAGACAGGCGGGAATCCTCTCCAGGTTTGTACAGGACAACCAGTCCTTTTCTCGCTATGGCGTTATAAGGGGGTTGCACTACCAATTGCCTCCTTTTGCCCAGGCTAAATTGGTACGGGTGATCCGCGGGTCTATCTATGATGTGGTGGTGGATATCCGAAAAGGGTCCCCAACCTATAAAAAATCCTTTGGTATTGAGCTTACAGCAGAAAACAGGAAACAGTTGTTTATCCCCGCAGGGTTTGCCCACGGATTTTCCGTTCTGAGCCAGGAAGCTGAAGTGATGTATAAATGTGACCATTTCTACAACCGCCGTAGTGAAGCCGGCATTTTGTATAATGACCCCTCACTCGGAATTGACTGGAAAATTCCGGCCGATAAGGAAATCGTTTCCGGAAAAGACAAACAACTACCGGTATTCGACCTTTGCCGTAACACTTTTTAATGCTAAATAAGATGGCAAGCCTCCCCAAAATACTGGTGACAGGGGCCAATGGCCAGGTAGGAAAGGAACTACAGTTCCTGGCGCCATCATTCCCTGAGTTTGAGTTTGTCTTTCTCTCCCGGGAAGACCTCCCCATCCATCATTTCCCATTGGTACGGCAATACTTTCAAACCCTTCAACCGGCCTTTTGCATAAACGCCGCTGCCTATACCGCGGTGGACCGTGCCGAACAGGAAAAGGACCTGGCCTTTCAGGTCAATGCCGAAGCCGTGGGAGTTCTGGCTGAGGTATGTCAGGCCCACCATACCCGTATGGTGCATATTTCCACCGACTATGTTTTTAATGGCAAAGGGGACCGTCCCTACCTTCCCGGGGATAAAACAGGCGCTCAGAATGTATATGGTCAGTCAAAACAAAAAGGCGAGGAACTGGCCCTTCAGAAAAACCCCGATTGCCTGATCCTCCGCACATCCTGGGTGTACTCTTCCTATGGGAAGAATTTTGTAAAGACCATGGTCAGGCTCATAGGTGAGAAGAATTCTATTTCCGTTGTGAATGACCAGTGGGGTTCGCCCACCTACGCGGCAGACCTGGCAGAAGCCATACTTCAAATCATTCGCCTTACAAACAAGGATACCCGAAACTGGCATCCCGGCATCTACCATTATTGCAATGAAGGGGCGATCAGTTGGTATGATTTTGCCTGCCATATTCGGAAATTAACCGGTAGCACTACCACAATAAACCCTATCCTTACCAGCGAATACCCAACCCCGGCCAGCCGACCTGCGTATTCGGTGCTGGATACCACAAGTTTTCGCGAAACCTTTAAGCTCCCCCTCAAGCCCTGGGCAAGTTCCCTGGAAGCCTGTCTTCAGTTGCTTAATAAGGGATGATCATTATCTTGATCAATGAGTGTTTTCACTTAGTAATTTTTTTGAAGCGTTGATATCAAAAGAATTATATTTGATAGAATAAGGGCATAGATAAAATTCTTGCCTCAGGCCATCACCCAATAACCGCAGTTATCCATGCTATCCTCCACCCCTTGGCATGAAAAACGTTTCAGGCAGGCCTTGAGTGTATTGGGTGATAATGTATGGGAGTTTGATTTCCAATCGGGGCACACCTTTTTTTCCGAGAACATATTTGGGTTTATCGGGTACACCGCTGAAGAACTGGATGCCGATGAAGACTTGTGGAAGAAATGCATCCATTCGGAGGACCTTGGCATGGTGGAAACCATTGCCCGGCACTACCTGGAAGGTAAGATCACCCAGCATGAAATGGAATACCGGATCTTTCACAAGAACGGGAGCCTGAAATGGGTAATGGACCGGGGAGTAGTTATTGATTATGATGAAAAAGGCATGCCCCTGCGGATAATCGGCACCCAAACGGATATTACGGAACGTAAAAGATCCGAGCAGGTGATGGCTGAAAATGAAAGAAGGTTTCGTGATCTAACGCAGAATGTACCTGGTGTTATTTATGAATGGCATGAGTATGCCGATGGAACTTTCAAGTTTAATTATGTCAGTCCCCGGATCCGCGAGTTCTTTGGCCTGGAACCCGATGGAATGGATAAAGTGGTAGAATATATCCATCCGGAGGATCGGGAACGGTGGAGAACCTCCATTGAAGAAGCCAATGCGAATGAAACCCCCTGGTTTTTTGAGGGAAGGCTTTTGTATCCCGATGGCAGCATCAAATGGTGGCAGGGGGCATCTGTGCTTTCTTTTAAGTCAGAAACCACCAAAGTGTACAATGGCATCATGATCGACATTACCAGGAACCGAAAACTGGAGCAAGTAGCCAAGGAGAAGGAAGAACAGATCAACCTCTTTGTTAAGCATACGCCGGCAGCGATTGCCATGTTTGATCATGAATTGAAATACCTGATTGCCAGCGACCGATGGTATAGCGATTATGGACTGGTAGGGCAAAAAATAATCGGGCGGTCCCATTACGAAGTGTTTCCCGAAATCAATGATATTCCGGAATGGAAGGAGCATCACCGCTTATGTCTGGCCGGGGCTTCGATTAAGAAAGAGATGGATCATTTCAAACGCCTGGATGGCACGATTGACTGGCTTAGCTATGAGATACACCCCTGGCGCAAAAGCAATGGAGAGATCGGTGGATTAATCATGTTTACCGAGGTGATCAATGACCGCGTAAAGGCCCAGCGGGAACTGGAGAGTCTTAACAACCAGTTGGGGTCCTCTAATAAGGAACTGGAGCAATTCGCCTATGTGGCCAGTCATGACCTGCAGGAACCCTTGCGGATGGTGAGCAGTTTTTTACAACTATTACAAAAGAAATACGCTGGGAATCTGGATGAAACGGCCAATAAATACATTCATTTCGCAGTCGATGGTTCCAACCGGATGAAAAAGCTGATCAATGACCTGCTTCAGTTTTCCCGGGTAGGCACTCAGTCGGGTGAAATGGAAGGGGTGGACCTCAACAGGATCGTCCAGCAATCCGTGGCCGGGTTTCAGGCAGACCTGGATGAAATGGGTGGCCAGGTGGTTCTCGAACCGTTGCCCAGTATCATGGGCAATGCCGTTCAATTGGAACAGCTTTTCCGCAATTTAATCAGCAATGCCCTGAAGTATAAAAGCGAACGCCCGCTGGCGGTTCGTATTGGCGCGATGGAAGAAGAGGAACGCTGGATCTTCTTTGTGGAGGACAATGGGATCGGTATAGATGAAAAGTACTTTGAAAAGATCTTTATAATTTTTCAACGACTCCACAACCGGAATGAATTTTCGGGTACCGGAATCGGATTGGCCCTGTGTAAAAAGATCGTGGAAAGACATGGTGGATCGATCTGGGTGAAGTCAAAACCAGGCGAAGGAAGTGTCTTTTATTTCTCTGTCGCGAAAACCTTGTAAACGATTGCCCATGCTTGATATTCATATTCTGTTGGTAGAGGACAATGAAGGAGACATTGTCCTGACCCTGGAGGCACTCCAGGAAGGTAAGCTCTGTAACCGGATCTCCACGGTACGGGATGGGGAACAGGCCCTGGATTTTCTGTACCGGCGTGGTCAATACGCCGATGCCGAGATCCCCGACCTGATACTGCTTGATATCAACCTGCCCCGGATCGATGGCAAGGAAGTGCTTAAAGTCATAAAACACGACCCGGACCTGCGTTCCATACCCGTTGTGGTATTGACCACGTCTGAATCGGAGAATGATATTCATGAATCGTACCGTAATCATGCCAATTGCTATATCACCAAACCTGTGGATCTGGATAAGTTCATGCAGGTGGTGAAATGCATAGAAGATTTTTGGTTAAGCGTTGTAAAATTGCCTTGATGCAAACCACCCATCCCATACAAACCGACCTTTCCTCCATCCTGATCATTGAGGATAACCCTGGCGACCTCTTTCTGTTTACCGAGCTGCTGGAATCAGCCGGACTGGGCGCCTGTGAAGTAAATACCCTGGCCAGCATCGAAGAGGTCATGGTGTATCAAAACAGCATCCATCCGGATATAATTTTCCTGGATCTAAATCTTGTTGATTCCCGGGGTATAGAGACCTTTTTAACGGTCAATGGATTTTTCCCCCGTTCTCCGATCATCATTCTGACCGGATTGGATGATAAGGACACTTCCATTCAGGCCATCCAGGCCGGGGCACAGGATTACCTGCTCAAAGGCGAGCTGGATGAGAAACTCTTTCTCAAAACAGTGCAGTACAGCGTGGAAAGAAAGCGAGTATTGCTTAAATCGGAGGAAAGCAACCAACGATATGAAATGGTATCCCAGGCAACCAATGACCCCATCTGGGATTGGCATATCGAAACCGGAGACATTATCTGGAATGACAAGGTGGACACTTTTGGTTACCCCAGGGCCCTGAAGAAAAATATCGACTGGTGGGACCTTCATATACATCCCGAAGACGCGGAAAGGGTGAAAACAAAGATCCGGTCCTACCTGGATGGTTCCCAGCTACAATGGACAGATACTTACCGTTTTCAATGCGCCGATGGCACGTACCGGTACCTGTTGGACCGGGGCATCATCCTCAGGGATAACAAAGGAAAAGCCACGCGCATGATCGGAGTGATGCAGGATAACACCGAATCGGTTCTTCTTCAGCGCAAACTGGAAGTGGAAAAACAGCAGAAGGAGAGGGATGTATTATTGGCAAGCATTGAAGGCCAGGAAAAGGAAAGAAACGAGATCGCCCGGGAACTTCACGATAATATTAATCAGCTCCTGGCTTCCTCCAAACTCTTGCTGGAAAATTACCGGAAGGTTTCCGGGAAGGATGATCCCGGATTAAACCAATCCATTTCGCTACTGGATAATGCCATCAAGGAAATCAGAAAGCTATCCGGCTCCCTGTTGTCACACCGCTCCCTGGAAATGGGATTGGTACAGGCTATCCAGGAATTGGCGGCCATGGTATCCACGGCTGGAAAGATATCTATCCAGGTAAATGCCAGTGAAAATGTTGAGGATCTTTTATCTGAAAATCAAAAGCTCTCCGTTTACCGGATCGTTCAGGAAGCCTTGAACAATGTACTCAGGCATGCCAAGGCCAACAAAGTACTGATCGACCTAAAGGGTGATGGAAAAGAGGTACTCCTTTCTATTGCCGATGATGGAAACGGATTTGACGGACAGGATAGATCATTGGGGATTGGGTTAAAGAATATCCAGTTTCGGGCGCATGTTCTGCAGGGCAGGTTGGACATCATTACCGCGGCGGGGGATGGCTGCACGATACTCATCCGGTTTCCGATGGAATCCTGATGGCACTAGAGAGATTTGTCTGGTTATTTCAACAATCTGTTTCTCCTGTTGCTGTACTCCAATAAATACCCCCTTTTATTCGGGTCACTTAAGAATGATCTGTTTACCAATGATTCCACTTTTTCCTGCTTTCGCAAAAAAGGGGCTAATAGTTTTTCGATACGATCCTCCTGTACCCCAATTCGCCGGGCAAACTCTTCAAAATCCTTTTTGCCCCGGTGATTTGTTTTCTTAAATCCTTCTGAACCATAATTATCGGCAAATAGACCCTTATCTAGTGCAAAATCGGTATCATCTACATGTAGCCTGGTATTGATTAAGTCGTATGCAGGGCTTAAGAAATAGTCACCGGTTTCACTTTCCAATAAAGAGAAGTTCTTGAGATGGGCATCGCCATTTGAGAATAGGTAATTGAAAACGACCAGTTCAAGGTATTTTTCTATCTCCACACGCCATGCCGGCACATATTGCCGTATGAGCGCAGCAGCTTCCTCATACGAATAGGTGTATTTAAAGTCCGCACCGGCGTTATCTTTTGTCCTGCCGGCAAGTGTGGCAAAGTCCTCTTTTCCCCATTTCAATCCCCCCTTTTTTACATCAAAACGCCGTGTGATATAGGCGGGGGAGCCATCTTTAAAAAAAATTATACCGTTTTCAGCCGTATTAATTCCATACACCTGTGCAGCTATTTGCATGGTGATATGCTCATTGGCCGGCACCTGGTCAATCTTTTTGAGATCCCTGGGTATTGGTTTTAGTAGGTAGGTACCTTGTTCGCCTTCTTCCGTAAGACGCAATTTATTTTTACTGAGTATTAGCGACATTTTTTCCTGTACACCGGATATGGATATGCGCTTGCGGTTTTCCATAAACTTTTCAGCATCTTCTTCATTGACATTCGGTGCCTCATAAGGAAGTATATGACTTACCTTTTTATTGTCAAACATTCTGCGTAGAAATGCCGAACTATATGTAGAGTAGCCTTCTGCCAAACTCCCTGGACAGTTTTTTATTTTCTGTACACTCATTTTAGTCGATGGGTTTAACAGTTATGGCACCAATGGTATCATATTGCGCTGTGGCTTTAAGCAAACCAAAATCATCCTGCTCATCTATTTTTAACAGCCGGCATTGTAACTGCCTGTTTACACCCTCCGAAAGCATATTGAAAAAGAAAGGAAATAAAACCGGTGAACTATATTCTTGCTGGGATTTCGGAAGTGTAAGACTAATAGCAGGTTTACTGGGGTCTAAATAATAAGAATCATCATATCTGAAGGAGTATTTTGTCCGGCTTGTCTCTGTCAACACGCCTGCATATTCTTGGTTTCTAAAAATCGCCAACCTTCTCATAAACCTGATTTAGTGATAACGTTCTTTACATCCAATTTTACTTCCAGGCCCAATACGTCTGTTATCTTTTCCAAAACATCTATGGTAGGGTTGGCCTGCCCTCTTTCTATTTTATATAAAGTATTGGTGGCAACCTTCGCCAATTGCGCCAGGTTAGGCTGTGTTATCTTTAAAGCCTTTCGCCTTTGCTTTATCTGTTTACCTATTACCTGCATTAACATTATAGTGTGATTTTTCATGCAAAAATACAAATTAATCCCTAAGTTTCAATAAAAATCACAGTATAGTAGGATATTTTATGTTTTTTTTGTTTTTGAATGGCCCTGTATAAGAAAATCACATTATAGGAGTAAAATGGGAAGGACCGACTTCAACTTCCGTAAGATCGAATTAGTTATCAAACACCTTGTCTCAATGAGGTTGTAAAGAGGAAGATAAACTGGGAAAGGTTTTCCTCAAAAAAAAGAGGACAAATCAGCAGGTAACCAATTTGTCCTCTTTTGTTGACCCATAAGGATTCGAACCTTAACAGACAGAACCAAAATCTGTAGTGCTACCGTTACACCATGGGTCAATCCGATTTTGGGAGTGCAAATATAGGGATTATTCGGGATCAAGGCCGCGCTTTTTAGGATTTTTTTTGATAGAAAAGCCTGAAAATCAGCGGGAGATTTGGCCACTCAGGTCAAACGCCAAGGTTTGGCAGGGCGCAGCGCCTTTCCTGGGTTTGCCGCTGCGTTCGCTTTTTCATTATGTGCCCTGCGAGGGTCTAAACTCCGGCCTCGCGGTCCTTTAACTCCCTTATTTTATCCAAAGCCCTTGCCACCACGTCGCACATGATGGTGTACAAGGCGCCAGGTTGATGGTTGGCATAAATATATTCCAGGGCCTCATCCTCATTGGGGATGACCATGGTTGGGATCTTTGGGTTTACTTCCTGTATTCCTTCCTGGAGCAAGCCAATGATCTCATCGGCGGTGCGACCACGGAGGTTTTTATCACAGCGGATAATGATTTCCTGGAAATGCCGCGCTGAAATTCTTCCCAGTTCACGGATATCCTCATCACGCCGGTCGCCGGTTCCGGAAATCACCCCCACCTTTACCGGGTAATCCAGTTTACTGACAAAATCACAAAGCAGGTTAAGTCCATGTGGGTTATGGGCAAAATCGGCCAGCATGGTAAAATGCCTGAAATGGAAGAAGTTCAACCGTCCCGGGGTCAGGTTTTCCGAAGGAATAAATGTTTGCAGTCCTGTCCGGATATCATCAATGGTAATATCGCGGAACAGATAGGTTGAAAGCACAGCCGGGAGACAGTTATTGATATTATGCACCGCTTTGGCGTCATAAGTAATCGGAATGTCTTTGGCAGCCATTACCCTGATCTTCCAGGTTCCTTTCATGATGGTGACATAGCCATTTTCATAAACCGCGGCGAGTCCTCCATCCTGGCAATGGGATTTGATTCGCGGGTTGTTTTCATCCATGCTAAACAACGCGATATTGCATTTCAGGTCCTTTCGCATTTTATACACCAGTTCATCATCCGCATTCAGGATAGCATAGCCATGGGGGAAAACGGTTTCGGGAACCACGCCTTTTACCCGGGCCATTTGCTCCACGTTGTAGATTCCCCCCAAACCAATATGGTCTTCTGCCACATTGGTCACCACGGCAACCTCACAATTCTGAAAAGCCAATCCTGATTTTAGGATACCACCCCTGGCACATTCCAGTACAGCAAAGTCCACGGTGGGGTCTTTCAGTACAAATTGTGAGGAAATGGGCCCGGTACAGTCACCCTTCATCATGAGCTGATTTTGTATATAAACCCCGTCGCTGGTGGTATAGCCTACTTTTTTACCGGCTGACTTGGCGATATGCGCGGTCAACCTCGTAGTGGTGGTTTTTCCATTGGTTCCAGTGATGGCAATGATGGGGATTCGGCCTACGCTGCCTTTGGGGAATAGCATATCCACCACGGGCTCGGCCACATTGCGTGGCAAACCTTCGGCTGGTTCAATGTGCATGCGAAAACCCGGGGCGGCATTGACCTCCAGGATCGCCCCGCCATTTTCGGTAACCGGGGTACGCAGATCGGTGGTCATGATATCGATCCCGCAGATATCCAGGCCTATGATCTTCGCGATCCGTTCAAACATGAAGATATTCGCCGGGTGGACCTCATCTGTTACATCAGTGGATGTTCCTCCCGTTGATAAATTGGCGGTGGGTTTTAACAAGACCCGTTCGCCTTTCCCGGGTACCGTGGCGAGTGTGATGCCAGCATCATCCAGCATTTTTTGGGTGAACTGGTCAATGGTTATCTGGGTCAACACTTTTTCATGCCCATAACCACGACGCGGATCTTTATTGGTTTCTTCGATCAGCCATTCAATGGAGTGTTCTCCATCACCCACTACGCTGGCCGGCGTACGAAGCGCGGCGCAAACAAATTTGTAGTTGATCACCAGCGCCCGGAAATCATAACCGGTGATAAACCGTTCCACAATCACGCTCCGGCTATACTGTTTGGCTGCTTCAAATGCCCTTTGCGCCTGCTCCCGGTTGGTGATATTGGTGGTATTGCCCTTTCCATGGTTTCCATCAATTGGTTTGATCACCAGCGGGTAGCCAAATTTTTCAATGGCCTCTTCCAATCCCACTTCGGTGCGGATTACTGTACCCCTGGGAACCGGTATCTCCGCCGCTTCCAGCAGCATCTTTGTTTCTTCCTTGTCACAAGCAATATCCACCGCAATATTGGAAGTGGTAGAGGCAATGGTGGCCCTGATCCTTTTTTGATGCACACCATAACCCAATTGAACCAGGCTTTGTTTGTTGAGGCGAATATAGGGGATACCACGTTTTGCGGCTTCATCAACAATGCATCCGGTGGATGGCCCCAATCTTGTATCCTCCCTGATCTCCCTTAATCGTTGGATATCTTCAGCCAGGTCATATTCTTTCTCATCCACCAGGGCCTGGGCGATACGCACAGCCGCTTTGGCGGCATATACCCCGGCATCCTCTTCCAGGTAACTAAACACCACATAATACACGCCTTCTTTCTCACCTTCTGGGGTGCGGGTGCGTCCAAAACCGGTATCCATACCGGCGAGGGTTTGAAGCTCCAGGGCAATATGTTCGATCACATGTCCCATCCAGGTTCCTTCATCCACACGTTGGAAAAAGCCACCGGGTTCACCCACTGAACAGCGATGTTCATACAAGGAAGGAAACAGTTTTTCCAAGCGGGAACGAAAGCCGTGGATATGATTGGTGGGCCGCTGCTCCAATTCTTCCAGGTCAAGTTTCATCTGGATAAGCTTTGGGCGACGGATGCTCCAGTAATTAGGTCCTTTAAGCACTTTGATCTCAAGTATTCTCATATACAGTGGTTGGGGAATGAATATACGGGAAAAGCGGGAAAAGTGAGCGGGGGAGGGGTTTGGGGGAGGGGTGAATGGTGAATAGGTGAATGGTGAATAAGTAAATTACGAATTATGGATAGTTTCCAATTATTTTCAGGATATTCACTATTCACCATTCACTATTCACCTATTCACTCTTTCCCAAACCCCTCCCCATGTCCACACGCCGCCGCTTTCTGCAACACACTGCCACTGGATTACTTTCTTCTCTTGCTATTCCGGCCTGGAGCCGAAACCTGCACTCGGCTATCAGGGATGCGTGGACGGTATCTGCGGATGACCTGGCTACCGAAGAGGATTTCTGGTATTATGTTCAACAGGCATTTACCGTAAACCCCGGTATCATCAACCTCAATAATGGCGGTGTCAGTCCGGCCCCCCGTACTGTGCAGGATGCCATGAAAAGATATTATGACCTGTCGAATGAGGCCCCCAGCTATTATATGTGGAGGGTGCTTGACCAGGGCCGGGAACCACTCCGCGCCAACCTGGCCGCCATGGCCGGATGCAGCTCGGAGGAAGTGGCCATCAACCGAAATTCTTCCGAAGGATTGGAAACGGTCATCTTTGGTTTACCCCTTCAAAAAGGGGATGAAGTGGTACTCACCAAACAGGATTATCCCAATATGATCAATGCCTGGAAACAACGGGAATTACGGGATGGCATCAAACTGGTTTGGATCAATCTTGAATTACCAACGGAAAACGAGTCCTACCTGGTGAATCAGTTTACCAGTGCCTTTACCCCCAAGACCAAACTGGTACATATCACGCACATCATTAACTGGAATGGGCAAATTTTGCCGGTGCGGAAAATCGCCGATGAGGCCCACAAAAAAGGCATCGAGGTATTGGTGGATGGGGCGCATAGCCTGGCGCATTTTCAATTTAAAATAGCGGAACTGGGATGTGATTATTTTGCCAGTAGCCTTCATAAATGGTTGTATGCGCCAATAGGTAGCGGGATGCTATTTGTAAAAAAAGACAAGATATCAAAGGTATATCCCCTCTTTGCCGCAGGTGAACCCCTAAGCGATAATATCCGGAAATTTGAAGCGCTGGGTACAAGGCCATTCTTTATTGAACAGGCCATTGGCAAAGCCCTTGAGTTTCATGAAATGATCGGTGGGGAAAGAAAGGAGAAGCGCCTTTTTTATCTTAAGAATTATTGGATGGAAAAAGTGAAGGACCTGAAAGGGGTTCATTTCAATACATCCTTTGACCCCCATTGGGGATGTGCCATTGGAAATATTGGATTTGAAGGCCGAAAACCGGAAGACCTGGAGGCGCATCTTTTCTCTAAATACAAAGTACATACCGTATCGATCAACTGGGAAAACATCAAAGGCGTGCGCATCACTCCCAATGTTTACACCACCACAAAAGACCTCGATAAACTGGTTGAGGGAATTAGGTCATTCTAAAACCTTCGCGCCCCCTCATGCCCTTGCGTCCTAGCGGTTAAGTCTTACCGCCAGGGCGCAAGGTCGCGAGAGGGCGCGAGGAGGTTATTGGTTAGAGTTTCCAGGAGAGGGAAACATGGAAAATATCGGTTTTTAATCCGGATGTGCTTCCGCTAAATTCTTCCGCGATCTTACTCGGGTTTGTTGCTTTCAGTTCACTTTTGAAAGCATGTTCATAAGCAAAATTGAGAGCAATTTTTGAGGAGGCATTTACCGATAATCCTGCCATGGCATGGTGTTTAACAATTGCCGGGAATACAGGGAAAACGGTATTGGCGGGAACAGGGTTGCTGCCGTAAGCATATCCCAGTCTTCCTTTCCAGCTTTTATTCAGGTCAAATTCGGCACCGGTCCTGACCACTACGGTATTTTTCCATTCAAGGGGGAAGTACATGGCAAAGGCTCCGGTATTTCCCATCATGGTATTGATATTGGGATTGGCGCCTTTGGTCAATTGCATGTCCATTTGGTCAAAAGCCTTTTTCCACTGGATCCATTCCAGGTCGAGCCCAAATTGAAATCCTTTGGAGGGGTTTACCGACACGCCAATAGCCAGGGATGAGGGCAGGCTGAATTGATTGTCGAGTGCATAGGAAGCTACAGCCCCTTTGGATAGATCTATTCCCATTTGCGAGAAGGCGGTCATGGCAGCCTGTTGGGCATCCTGTGGGGTCATGGAAGGGTTTTGTTGCATAATGCCTGCCACCACTTTTCCAAAGGCATCATTCATCTGGGAAGACATGTCCATGTCTGCTTTTCCGTCTTTAAAATGCAGTTTGGTAGCCGTATTGTAGTTGATCCCAAAAGAAAACTTATCTGATGGTTTATATGCCAAACCGATCTTTCCGGCAAAGCCCAAAGTGGACAGGTCATGCATATTGGCAGCCGCGGTCACTTCGGTGTATTCCAGTCCACCCTGCTCGGATGGGGCAGAAAACATATCCCCAAAAGTCATCCCCGTTTGAGGGTTAACCACCCCCTGCAACATGGACGGGGGCATGCTGAAAGGCATTTGAAATTCCATTTGGCTGTACAGCAGGTGGGCCGACAGTCCCAGGGAAAGTTTGTTGGTAATGGCATAGGCTGCGGAGGGGCCGCCTTGCATCACGGCAAATTTGGAATGATAGGTTTGTTTTTGGGGAAACAGGGCATGGTTCAGGTTAAAATCAGCCCCCATGCCGCCCTGGGTATAGAGTCCAAACCCATAGGTAAGTTTGCTTTCCTTTGCCTTATGCACATACCAGACAGAAGGAAGGGGGAACAGATTCTTATCTCCCTCCGCATCATTGAGGTTGTTTTTGAATGTGACACCTGGCGCCATCAGGGAGAAGTTAATGTCTAATTGGGATTGACCCAGGAAGGAAATACCCGCCGGGTTATTCATCATCAGGGAAGGGTTGTCAAAGGTACCCGTAACCGTTCCTCCACGACCAATGGTCTTGGCATCATAACCGATCAACCGGGTTCCATTTTGGGCCTGAAGGGCAATAACCCCCAAGACCAAACTAGCAGCAAGCAGAACAATCTTTTTCATGTGGGAAGTTTTATGAGTAAAAAAATCGCGAAAAGCTAATCAGCGCTTAAGCCACATACAATGACCGTCGGTCCATTCGTTATTGATTATAATCATACCTAATTTTTTATATTTGTAGATATGACCCCTAAAGGAAAGCTGATCGCCATAGGTGGCGCGGAAGACAAAGGAACGGATCTGGAAAAAGGAGAGTTTCTCCGAAACAACCTCAACTTTTTTGAACTGGGTATCCTTCGCCGTGTGGTGGAGGAAGCGGGTGGTATCAACGCCCGTATCGAGGTGATCACCACTGCCTCCATGATCCCGCATGAAGTAGGAGAGGGGTATATGGATGCCTTTGGAAAGATCGGTTGTACCAATATCGGGGTCATGCATATCCGTACCCGGCAGGATACCATGATCCCGGAATACCTGGATCGTATCCGTACCTGCGATGCGGTCATGTTTAGTGGGGGTAACCAGATGCGGCTGAGTGTGACCGATGGGGGCACCGAATTCTTAGCGGTTTTAAAGAAAAGATACCAGGAGGAAGACTTCCTGATTGCCGGGACCTCCGCGGGGGCCATGGCCATGAGCAGCACCATGATCTATGAAGGCAACGCTACCCGCGCCCATCTGAAAGGGGAAGTGAAAATGACAACCGGGCTGGGTTTTTTATCCTCCGTAATCATTGACTCACACTTTGAAAAGCGCGGCCGCTTTGGCCGTCTCGTCCAGGCCGTTGCCACCAACCCCAGTTGCATTGGTATCGGTCTCGGTGAAGATACCGGCATGCTGATCACCGGAGGTGACAAGATGGAAGCCATCGGCAGCGGATTGGTGGTGATCGTGGATGGACATGATATCCTTCACTCCAATATCGCCGATATACCGGATGGGAACCCCATCAGTATCGAAAACCTCAAAGTACATTTTTGTGAAAAGGGAAATGGATATGTTGTAAGCGCGCGAAAATTTCTGATGGAAGCCAGCGCAGCTATGGAAGTGAAGTGATTTATCGGTTTCTCGCAGCGTTCGCAGTGCTTCTTTGCAAGCGCTGCGAGAAACTGTTTTAACGAACACTTACTAAATAATAACTTTTTTTCCCTTTTTGGATAAGCAGATATTCACCGTGAAGCAATAAGCCTGATTCTACCTTAAAGGCTACATCCTCCACTTTTTTTCTATTGATCGATATACCGCCACCCTGCACCATTTTACGGGCTTCGCCTTTACTGGGGAAAATGGTGGTTTCAGCAAGGAAGCTGACGATGTCTATACCTTCCAAGAGTTTGTTTTTGGGATATTCAAATTTGATGACCCCTTCCATGTTTTCCAGGTCATCCTTGCTCAGGCTTTCGGCCGGTGCTGATTGATTGGCAAAGAGCTTGGCGGTTGTTTCCAGGGCCTTGTCCAGTTCTTCCTGTCCATGAACCAGGCAGGTTACCTCTTCTGCCAGCTTTTTCTGAAGAAGACGTTTGGAAGGGTCCTGCTGATGTTCGGCAATCAATCCCAGCACAACATCCTGTTGCAGAAAAGTAAAGATCCGGATCCATTTTTCAGCATCGGCATCCGTCGCGTTTAGCCAAAACTGATAGAACTGGTATGGTGATGTCTTGTTGGCATCCAGCCATACGTTTCCGCTTTCTGTTTTTCCAAACTTGCCCCCATCGGCTTTGGTGATAAGGGGATTGGTAAACACAAAGGCTTCCCCACCGGCCTTGCGTCTGATGAGTTCGGTACCGGTGGTCATATTCCCCCACTGGTCACTTCCCCCCATTTGCATTTTGCAGTTCTTGTTTTTATACAACCAGTAAAAATCATATCCCTGCATCAACTGGTAGGCAAATTCGGTGTAGCTGATACCGGTTTCTCCTTCAATGCGCTTTTTAACGCTGTCCTTAGCCATCATGTAGTTCACGGTGATATGTTTGCCCACATCCCGTAAAAAATCGATAAAGGAGATTTCCCGGAACCAGTCGTAATTATTGGCCATTTCCGCGGCATTGGGCCTGGAAGGGTCAAAATCCAGGAAACGTTCCAATTGCGCTTTTACCCCGGCCACATTTCGCTGGAGGGTGGCTTCATCCAGGAGGTTGCGTTCCTCGCTTTTGCCACTTGGGTCGCCCACCATCCCGGTAGCGCCCCCGACAAGGGCAATGGGTTTATGTCCAGCACGCTGAAAATGAACGAGTAAGAGAATGGGAACCAAGCTCCCGATATGGAGACTGTCGGCGGTAGGGTCAAATCCGATATATCCGGTGGTCATCTCCTTCTTTAACTGGTCCTCTGTACCCGGCATAATATCCTGGATCATGCCCCGCCAGCGTAGTTCTTCTATCAGGTTCATTCTTAGCAAAATTTTGCCGCAAAAGTAAAGCAGAAAGCGCCATTGACCTCCGAAAGCAATATTTTTCTAACTATTTCGTTTTCAGTAGTTAATCCAAGTCCCCGTCAGAAGCTATGTATTCTGAAGGCCAAATTGTAATTTTACCGACCATCTAATCCTATGAATAACAGTCATTTTAAATTGCTTATCCGAAAATAATTGGAATGAAAAAACCACCCCTTCTTCTCACCCTATGGCTTGCCCTGAGTTGCACGCAATTATTTTCCCAGTTCAGGAAATATTCAAATGAATTTTTAAATATCGGAGCTGGTGCCCGTGGCCTGGCAATGGGTAGTGCGCAGGTGGCTTCTGTTCAGGATGGAACAGCCGGTTACTGGAACCCGGCCGGATTAGTGGGGGTAAAGAACAGACCCCAACTCAACCTGATGCATGCGGAATATTTCGCGGGAATCGGAAAATATGATTTTGCCAGCCTTGCCATTCCTACCACCGATAATAAACGCACTTTTGGCATCAGCGCCCTTCGCTTTGCCGTGGATGATATCATGAACACCCTCTTCCTGGTGGAACCCGACGGGTCGATCAACTACAACAATATCCAGGCTTTCTCCTCAGCCGATTATGCTTTTATTTTCTCCCTGGCCCAAAAACTCAGGGAATCCGATAAACGAAACATCCATTTTGGGGTCAATGCCAAAGTCATTCACCGGAGTGTGGGTCATTTTGCCAAGGCCTGGGGCTTTGGATTGGATGCCGGTGTACAGATATTTCAGGATAAATGGAAATTCGGTATCGCTGGCCGGGATATCACCACCACCTTCAATGCCTGGTCATTTACATTTACCGAAAGGGAAAAAGAAGTGCTTTATCTGACAAATAACGACATCCCGGTAAAATCAACCGAACTGACCGCGCCCAGGCTTGTTTTGGGTGTCGCCAGGGATTTCAGGATCAGCAAAAAGGTAAACTTATTGGCCGAAGCCAACTTTGACCTCACTTTTGACGGTAAGAGAAATACCGTGGTAAGTGCCGATCCGGTTAGTGTGGATCCTAAACTGGGTTTGGAATGCAATGTGAACAATGTATTCTACCTCCGGGCCGGGATCAATAATTTTCAACGGGCATTGTCTGATGGCGATACCTTGAATCAGAAAAAAGTATGGATCTATCAACCCAGTGCAGGGGCCGGGTTCCATGTGTCAAACGTTACCATTGACTATGCGTTTACCAACCTGGCCAACCAGGCGAACCCTTTATTTACCCATGTGTTCTCCCTGCGCCTGAACCTGGTGGAAGATAAAAAGAAAAAGAAGTAACCGCTACCCTAATAAAACGTTATTCATGAAACGAATTTTACTGTTCATCCTGCTGTCGGCCTCCTTGATCGCTCAGGGGCAGACCTACAACAATGAATGGATCGATTATAATAAGACCTACTACAAGTTTAGTGTAGGGGTTACCGGTTTGCACCGTATCCCGCTGGCTACCCTCAGCAGCCTTGGCATCGGCGCTACACCGGCCGAACAATTCCAGTTATGGCGTAATGGCAAGCAGGTGCCTATCTATACTACCACCGCCACTGGTCCCCTGGCTGCAGGCGGTTACATCGAATTCTGGGGATTGCGCAACGACGGGTTGCCTGATCGTGAACTTTACCGCAACCAGGACTACAAATTGATCGATAAATACAGCATGATCACCGATACGGTGGCTTTCTTTTTGACCATTAACCCAAACACCGCTGAAAACCTTCGACTGACTACCACCGCCAATAATGTGGCCGGAAACGTCCTCCCTGCAGAACCCTATTTCATGTACACCGAAGGGAAGTACTGCCATGATTATATCAACCCGGGCTTTTATATTGATGCCGGAGAATATGTCCATTCCTCCACGTATGACCGGGGCGAAAACTTTATTTGTTATGATATTGGGGCCAACCAAACCTTCACCCAATACCATAATGTGTTCCTTTACAGCGGTGGGCCTGCCGCCACATTCAAACTTAACCTGGCGGGTAATGCGATCAATATCCGGAATATCCGGGTAAAGATCAATGGAGATAGCATCCTGGGTCAGAATGTTGACTTCTTAAACTACGCGCGTCTCCAGGGAACCGTTCCTCTTTCCCTCTTGGGTTCAGGTACCGCCCAGATCGAGATCAAAAATACTACCCCTGGCACTTACGACCGGATGGTTATTTCCCAATATGAGTTGATCTATCCCCGGGTGTTTAATTTCGACGGGCAAAAGAATTTTGAATTCAGCCTACCCGCCAACCCGGCCGGAAATTATTTACAGATCACCAGTTTTAACTATGGTTCCACCGCCCCGGTACTCTATGACCTTACCAACGGGAAACGCTATGTGGCTGATATCTCCACACCAGGACAGGTAAGGGTCGTTCTTCAACCTTCCGCAGAGGATAGGCAATTGGTGCTGGTAAGCCAGGATGCCTCCAATATCCGGAGCGTGAACGCGATGGTTCAGCGGAATTTTGTGAACTATACCAATACCTCCCTGCAAGGTGATTATCTGATCATTTCTGATCCCTCGCTAAATACCAATTCAGGGGGAGGTCATCCATTGGATGAATACAAAAATTACCGTAGCTCCGCTAATGGGGGAGGGTTCAATGTACAGGTGTACCCGGTAAATGAACTCGTTGATCAGTTTGGTTTTGGGATCAAAAAGAACCCGGCCGGACTTCGCAACTTCCTTAGCTGGGCAAAGAACAATTTTGCCGTAAGGCCAAAATTTGTCTTCCTGGTGGGTCATGGTATGACCTATGATTATTACTATTATTATCAAAATACTCCTGAAGGCGAAAGGCTGAACCTGGTGCCAACCTATGGGGCCCCGGCTTCCGACTGGCTCCTGGTGACCGATTCAGCGCAATACCTCCCACATACCCCGATAGGTCGAATTTCAGCCATCAATGGCGATGAGGTAAGTGTTTACCTGAACAAGATCATTCAATATGAGGATGCCCAACGATATACCTCTCCCCTGATCTCTGAAAAAGCCTGGATCAAGAATTTTGTCCATGTGGTGGGGGCCAGCGACTCCAATACCCAGCGACAATTGGAAGGGTATATGGAAAACTACCGCATCATCATCACCGATACACTGGTTGGGGCGAATGTGGCCTCCTTTAGTAAGAGTTCGGCCGATGCAGTACAGCCACTCACCGATGAAACCCTGCAAAACCTGTTTAGCACAGGTATCAGCCAGTTGACCTATTTTGGTCACTCTTCGGCTACCGTGCTTGACTTTAACCTGGACAATCCCGATCGCTACAATAATCAGGGCAAGTATCCTATCTTTATCGTAATGGGTTGTAATGCGGGTAACTTCTTTAGCTATAACCCCGCGCGTTTCTTTATCAAAGAAACCCTGTCGGAGAAATTTGTACTGGCCGATCAACGCGGTAGTATCGCCTTCCTGGCCAGCTCGCACTTTGGTATAGCGCATTACCTGCACCGGTATAATACCCAAACCTATTCCGCGCAGTCAAGCCCCCAGTACTATAATAAATCAATGGGGGAGATCCTGGTACAGTCCATCAACCAACTGTATGCCTCTACCTCCTTTAATGATTTCTTCTCGCGCATGCATGCTGAAGAGAATACATTTCATGGTGACCCTGCCCTGAAACTGAACGCGCAGCCTAAACCTGATTATGTGGTGGAAGATCCCATGGTGGTGATCACCCCGGGCTTTCTCTCCATCGCCGATACTTCCTTTAATGTCAATGCCCGCTTCATGAATATGGGGATGGCCTTGAACGACTCTATTGTAGTAGAAGTAAAAAGGACCTATCCCAGTGGGGTTACAGAATTGGTTCACCGCGATACCCTGGCTGGTATCCGCTACCTCGATTCGATTTCCATTTCCCTGCCGATTCTTCCGGCAAGGGATAAAGGTCAAAATAAGATCACCGTTACCATCGATGCCGATCAGAAAGTCGATGAAATGTATGAAAGCAACAATACGGTGACCAAGACCTTCTTTATTTATGAAGATGACATCAAACCGGTTTATCCGCTTGATCTTTCCATCATCAACAAACAGGGGATCAAACTCATTGCATCTACTGCTAATCCGTTTAGTGTTTCCCAGCCGTATAAAATTGAAATTGATACAACGGCCTTCTTTGATTCACCATTCAAATTGGCGCAAACCATTACCACCTCCGGTGGTGTACTGGAATACAACCCCGGTATAACCTTTACAGATAGTACCGTTTACTACTGGCGGGTTTCTTCCCTGAACCCCGATGGCAGCCCGGCCAAATGGAACAAGGCTTCCTTTGTGTACCTGGCCAATAGCGAACTTGGATTTAACCAGTCGCATTTCTTCCAGCACACCCAGTCGATGGAGAACAGACTTTATCTTGACTCTGCCGACCGGATCTGGAAATACCATCCCGTAACCAATAACCTCTTTGTCCGTAATGCGATCTACCCAACAGGTGGTACGCAGAATGCCGACTTTACTGTATCGGTGGACGGAGAAGTGCATCATAATGGGGGATGTAATTTTAATGAACTTATCATCAACGTATTTGATTCGCTGATGTTCCGCCCCATGCAAAACAGCTACTCGGGTGGAGTTGGGCTATATGGTAGTGTGTCCGCAACCTGTGGACCGCTTCGTACCCAAAACTTCCAGTACCTGCTGGGAGATACTTCCTGGAGACGCAAGGCCATGAACTTCCTCGAGAATGTGGTGCCGGACGGCGCTTATGTGGTGGTTCGTTCCAATACCGCTCCCTGGTTTGAAGGCAATACCTATGCCGCAGCCTGGGCAGCCGATACCTCCATTTATGGCTCAGGCAAATCACTCTATCATACCCTTAAGAACCAGGGTTTATACAATATCGACTTGTATGATACGATGAGGTGCTTTGCCATGATCTATAAAAAGAACAGACAGGGCTCCTTTACCCCCAAGGTAGCTTTTGGTGAAAACCTGTATGACCGGATCACACTTACTGCTGATTGTGAAACCCCGGATTATATGGGCTTTGCCACATCGCCCATACTCGGCCCTGCAAAGGAATGGAAGCAACTGAAATGGCGCGGAAATAGTAACGATGTCCCCTTTAGGGATATCGCTACGATTGATGTGATAGGGGTGGATAATAACGGGGTGGAAACACCGCTCCTGACCGGTATCGGCTACGATGACCAGGACTTCGACATCTCCGGTATCGATGCCAATACCTATCCCTTCCTGCGCCTGCGCATGAAGAATATCGATTCCACCCATCTTACGCCTTACCAGTTGCGCTACTGGCGTCTGCTTTACGATCCCGTTCCCGAAGGGGCCGTAGCTCCGAATATCCTGTTCATGCCGGCAAAGGATACATTTGAAGTAGGTGAACCGGTGGATTTCCGACTGGCCTTTAAAAACGTCAGTGATGCCGACTTCGACAGTTTGAGAGTTAAACTCGTTGTGACCACCCAAAACAACGTGGAGAATATCATCCCCGTGGGAAGATTCAAGCCGGTACAACACGGAGATACCGTCACCGTAAGGCAATACATTCCCACCCGCAGTTTTGTAGGTAAGAACTCGCTGCATGTGGATGTGAACCCCGACAATGACCAACCAGAACAATTCCATTTCAATAACTTTCTCTATAAAGAGTTCTATGTAAAACCGGATCTGACAAATCCTTTGCTTGATGTAACCTTTGACGGCGTGCATATCCTTAACCGGGATATCATTTCTGCCAAACCCCATATCATTGTCAAGCTCAAGGATGAATCAAAATGGATGATCCTGGATGATACTTCCGGTATCAAGGTCCAGGTGCGTTATCCCAATGGAACCCTGAAACCATTCTATTTTAGCAATATTGACACCCTGCGGTTTACCGAGGCTGGTCAGGCACCCAACACGGATAATACGGCAACCATTGATTTCTATCCCTATTTTACCGAAGACGGAGACTATGAACTGATCGTGACCGGGGAAGATAAGAGTGGAAACAATGCCGGCGCCATGGAATACCGGGTCGCCTTCCAGGTGATCAACAAACCCATGATCTCCAACCTGCTCAATTATCCCAACCCCTTCACTACCTCCACCGCCTTTGTGTTTACGATTACCGGTAGCGAAGTGCCGCAGAATATCAAAATTGAGATCATGACCATCACGGGTAAGATCGTTCGCGAAATAACCATTGATGAATTAGGACCCCTCCATATAGGACGGAATATCACCGAATTCAAATGGGATGGAACCGATCAGTTTGGCCAGAAACTGGCCAATGGTATCTACCTGTACCGGGTGGTCACCAACCTGAATGGGAAATCCCTGGATAAGTATAAGTCGGAAGATGATAATACCGACAAATACTTCAACAAAGGTTATGGTAAAATGTATTTGATGAGATAGGCTTTAACTATTAGCTGTTAGCTTTTAGCTAACAGCTAATAGCAATTGCCCTGAAGCATCGTATCTTTGCCCTCCTATGGCAAAGATTGGCATCAATATAGCAACGGGAAGCCTGCAGAAAGAGGAAATGATTGTGGGGATCGACCTGGGTACCACCAATAGCCTGGTGGCCATCATCCATCCCGAAACCAAAAAGCCTGTCGCTCTTCGCGAACACAACTCTTCTTCGCTGGTGCCTTCAGTGTTGCATTTTGATCAGTCAGGAGGCATCACGGTTGGTGATACTGCCCGCCAATTCCTGATCAGCGAACCGGCGAACACTATTTTTTCAGTGAAACGATTGATGGGTAAATCTTATAATGACGTTCGCGCCAATGCCTCCTTTTTTACCTACAAAGTAATAGATGACAATACCGAAAGCCTTGTGAAGATCCAGGTAGGTGATCGTTTTTATTCCCCCGTCGAGTTGTCATCCTATATTCTCAAAGAACTTAAAGCAAGAGCTGAACATATTTTAAAAACTCCGGTAAACAGGGCTGTCATTACCGTACCGGCCTATTTCAATGATGCCCAACGGCAGGCTACCCGCGATGCCGGTAAATTGGCCGGACTGGATGTATTGCGAATTGTAAATGAACCCACTGCTGCCAGCCTGGCTTATGGAATAGGCCTCAGCAAGGATGAAACCAAGACCGTGGCCGTGTACGACCTGGGCGGAGGGACATTTGATATTTCCATGTTGCGTATTACAGGTGGTATTTTCGAAGTATTATCTACCAATGGGGATACCTACCTTGGCGGGGATGATTTTGACCAGGCCATTGCCAAACACTGGCAATCACAGTTAGGGTTACAGGATGAAGAACTTCAAGTGCATAAAAGCCTGGCCCAGGAACTGCGTCTCCAGGCTGAGGAAGCAAAAAAAGCATTGAGTTCTACCACAACTTTCAATGGCGAAATAGGAGGAACAGCGGTTTCACTAACTAAAAGCGAATTTGAAAACCTGGTGATGCCCCTGGTGGAAAGGACCATGACCTGTTGCGCGAATGCGCTCCGGGATGCCGGACTTGGTTACCAGGATATTGATGAAGTGATCATGGTGGGCGGGTCAACACGCGTGCCACTGGTCAGGGAAAAAGTGGCGGCTTTCTTCCAACGGAATGTGCACGATGAACTTAACCCCGATGAAGTAGTGGCCCTGGGCGCGGCGGTTCAGGCAGATATCCTGGCCGGAAATAATAAAGACATCCTGTTACTGGATATCACACCGCTTTCACTCGGCATTGAAACCATGGGTGGATTGATGGATATACTGATACCCAGAAACTCCAAAGTTCCAACCAAAGCCGGGAGACAATACACCACTCAGAAGGACGGACAATCCGGTATGCGCATTTCCGTATTTCAAGGGGAACGAGACCTGGTAAAAGATAACCGCAAACTGGCTGAATTTAACCTGACAGGGATACCTGCCATGCCAGCCGGGCTACCAAAAGTGGAAGTGAGTTTCCTCATCAATGCCGATGGCATCCTGAATGTCACCGCCAAAGAATTACGCAGCGGTGTATCACAAAGCGTAGAAGTTAAACCGCAATATGGGCTGACGGACGCGGAAGTGGAAAAAATGCTGCTTGATTCCATTACCCATGCCAGGGAAGATATGCAAGTCCGCGCTTTAGTGGAAGCCCAAACAGAAGCCAGACAAATACTGGATACCACAACCGCCTTTCTGGATAAAAACAGTACCCTGCTCTCCCCAGAGGAAATTGCCAATACCCGCCAGGCCATGACCAGTCTGGAAGGGTTGATACAAACAGGAAGCAAGGATGCTATTCAAAAAAAGATCGAAGAATTAAATGAAATTTCCAGACCCTATGCGGAAAGGGTCATGGATACGGCAATCAGCAAAGCCATGTCGGGCAGGAATATAAAAGATAACATTTAGTGAATAATGACAACCGCGCAGGGTATAGTGGTTGTTAAGCAATTATTGTACTTTCTTTCCCCGGAAACCATCCTGCAATTCCTTTCCCCGAAATTCCCAACTTTCCACAGAATCTGGGGTACATGGTAGTAATGACCATCCGCAGTAATTGTTATTACCGGGCCGGTACATTTTTTTGTCATCTTTCTGGATCACCGTGAATATTTTTTCTTCTGGTGGCCCACCAGGTAAAATCATTTGTTGCTGTACTTCTCCATTTTCAAAGCGAAGAAATGAATAGTAACAAACAGATAAACCCAGTATCCAGGGAGCTAACCCTGAGAAAACTTGCTGCCATTTTAGATTGATAAAAAGTTTATTCTCCCACCAGGCCATTAAAATTAGGCCGGTAATAAAGGCATATCCAAACCGCGGATCGGGTGCTTTTATCATCCAGAATAGTAATCCTGTTAAAAGGGCAAACAGGAGCCAGCGCATCTTAAAGCTGTATTGTTTTTTTACCCGACGATAGCCAATAATGAACAAACTAATCAGGGCTAATGCCAGCACTATTTTATCTCCGGCGGACAAATACCCCCACCAGCGCGGCAACCAATCCTCAATAGCAGTTTTTGAACCCGAGATCACAGATTGGTAGTCCTCACCATGATACCCTCTGGCGTAACCAGTAACATATTGGCTCATGGCTGTTAAATGAGATTCGTCCACTTTCCAGTCAGGCTTTCCCAAATTCAACAAGGTAGAAGGATAGAATGGATAACCTGAACTGATATACTGGCGGGCAAGGGTTCCTGTCAATAGAAGAAAGGCAAGGCCAAGTGGAACCAGAGCCTTTTTGAAATCCAGTTGAAGTAATCTCCATTTGGCATAAGCTCCGATCAATAAGATGGGCAGTACAGAAAACTTGATGGTAACGGCATATACTGAGAACAGAAAGACCAGGGTATAGGCCCTAAACTTGTCTTCCTCCTTTAGGTTGATCATTAAAAGAAAAACAACCCAGCAAACCAACACCGCTATAAAATCAGGATGGGAGGACATGGCCGTAAGCCGAACCATTGTTACAGGAAGCAGCGAAATAACCAGCCAGGCCATCCATCCCCAAAAAGCCTGGCCAGACTTTTTCCGCCAGGAAGATTGGATCTTATCCACCACGAACAAGAAATACCAGCAGAGTACTGCAACAGGAAGGAATAAAATACCCTTGCCCTGC
>JAYRZH010000023.1:0-34849 GCA_041916555.1 Chitinophagaceae bacterium
TCCCGGCAATAATCTGCTGGTCAAATTCGGGGTATTCATAAACGAGATCGGCTACTTCACTGATATTCTGATGATCCAGGAAATCACGAATGGCCAGTTTGTCCTCCGTTTGGATAATGGCTTCAAACTGCTCCCGTATATCAATATTTTCCTGTTCAAGCTCCAGCGACATGGTTCAAATTTACAGTAATTTGCCCTATGATTCTTAGCAGCCTCTATATTGAACAATCAGATAATATGGGAAGAGGGGTGTTTACCAGTGAAGGCATTGAACGGGATACCATCATTGAAGTTTCTCCTGTTATTGTCATGACCGGTGATGAGCGAAAACTACTTGACCAAACCACCCTGCACGATTATATTTTTGAATGGGGCAGGGATAAAAAGGAATGTTGTATGGCCATGGGATATGTTCCGGTGTACAATCATTCTTACCGGTCCAATTGTGAGTATGAAATGAACTTTGAGGACCGGACCATACAAATCAAAACCGTCAGGAATATTTCACCCGGAGAAGAATTATTCATCAACTATAATGGGAATTGGAATGACGCCACGCCACTTTGGTTTGATGCCAAATGAAAATCCCCGGCATTGGCCAGGGACTTTCCTATTGATGGTTGTGTGTGTGCGGTCTTGAGGCCTTAGAATTCAATCTGGCCACGGATCTCACCGGTGGGGCGAGCCTGGGTAACAATGTTTACATAATATTTTCCGGCCAACAGATCTTCTTCTTTGATTACTACGCCATCTACCAGGAGGGTTCCGGAATAGGTTCCGGCAGTTCCTTTAGGCGCGGAAGTGGACCAAAGCACCTGGGCCACACCACTGGCATAAGTACCCAATGGCGGAGGGAGGGCTACTGTACCGCGGCTGGCCAATCCATGAATGTTTCCGGCAACAGCGGGGCCACTCAAACCACTCCAGTTAAATGTATAGGTTAGGGTTTTAGTTGCTTTGCTGTAAACCAGGTCAAGGGTACCGGTACCATTGGATGTATTAGCCGGAACAGATTGAGCCCCATTAATGATCAATCCTTTGGATCTCAACGTGTCATTCGTATCATTTTGGGTGTCTCGGTCACAGGAACTCAGGATCAGCAGCAGGGAAAAAGAAAGAAGTAAAGCAGTTAGTTTTGGTCCTCTCATATAAGTTCTTATTTGCTATAAAAGTAAGAAGTTTTAACAATTGACCAATTTTAAATGCAAAAAACAAAACCAGTTTAAAATCAACAATTTACAAACTTAACCCAGCGGGGAGTCTATTTCAGGAGGTTCTTGATTTCCTGAAGCTTCAGCAGGGCCTCCACCGGGGTTAGGCGGTTGATGTCGATCCCCTCCAGCAGGGTCCGGATCTGTTGAAAGGTTTCCGTATGGGTGTCAAAAATGGAAAGTTGTAGCCTTTCCTGACCGATCGGTTTGAGGTTTTTCAATTTTTCCCCGGGTTCTGTTTCCCCACTCAGGTGTTTATCTTCCAGTTGAGCGAGGATTTCATTGGCCCGGTTGATCAAAGAAGGGGGCATCCCGGCCATACGGGCCACGTGGATACCAAAACTGTGGGTGCTTCCGCCGGGTGCCAGCTTGCGAAGAAAGAGTATTTTGTTTCCTACCTCCTTATTGGTGATATGGTAATTCTTAACCCGGGGGAGTTTCTCCTCGAGTTCATTCAATTCATGATAGTGCGTGGCAAAAAGCGTGAAAGGCCGATGGGGTGATTCATGCAGGTGTTCGGCAATGCTCCAGGCAATGGATATGCCATCATAGGTGGAAGTCCCCCTGCCAATTTCATCCAGTAATACCAGGCTCCTTGCGGTGAGGTTGTTGACAATACTCGCCGTTTCATTCATTTCCACCATAAAGGTTGACTCCCCACTGCTCAGGTTGTCCGATGCCCCCACACGGGTGAAAATTTTATCGGTCAGGGGAATACGGGCCGAACTGGCCGGAACAAAGCTTCCGGTATGGGCCATTAACACAATGAGGGCGGTTTGCCGGAGCAAAGCGCTCTTACCACTCATGTTTGGACCGGTCAGGATAATGAGTTGTTGACGGGTTTTATCAAGTTCAAGGTCATTGGATACATAGGATTCCCCGGCTGGCAGGTGACGTTCGATCACGGGGTGACGCCCCTCTCGTATATCCAATTCTTCTCCCTCATACACTTCCGGTTTGCGGTACTGATACTGAATCGCGTTTTGGGCAAAGGCGCAATGACAGTCGATTACCGCCAGCAGGTGCCCATTGTATTGGATAGGCTGAAGGTAATCCTGCAATTCGGTGACCAGCCCCTCGAACAATTGGGTCTCCAGGGCCAGGATCTTTTCCTCGGCTCCGGTAATCTTTTCTTCATATTCCTTTAATTCCGGGGTAATGTATCGTTCCGCATTGGTCAGGGTTTGCTTTCTCAACCAAGTAGCCGGCACTTTGTCCTTATGCGCATTGGTCACTTCCAGGTAGTAACCAAATACATTGTTAAAGCCGATCTTCAAAGACGAGATTCCGGTTTCCCTGGATTCTTTTTGTTGCAACCCGGCCAGATATTCCTTTCCATGATGGGCAATGGACCTCAACTGGTCAAGTTCTGCATGGATGCCAGACTGGATCATTCCCCCTTTGGCAGCCAGGGCCGGGGGATTGTCGATGATTTCCCGGAATATTTTATCGGCAATAAATGGACAAGGGTTGAGGGCATCGCCCATCCTTTTTAAAAATTCATTGTCAGACTGTAAACAAACCTGACGGATTGATTCGATCTGTTTTAACCCTCTGGCGAGTTGGAGGACTTCTCTCGGGTTGATCTTTTTCAAGGGAACCTTTGATACCAGGCGTTCAATATCCCCACAGGCTTTGATAGGCTGGTGGAGTTTATTTCTTGTTTCCGTTTCCTTTACCAGATATTCCACCAGGTTTAACCTTTCCTGTATCTTTTGCCTGTCGCGCAACGGAAAAACCACCCATCTTTTTAACAAGCGCGCCCCCATGGGTGAAACAGTTGTATCGATCACATCCAGCAGGGTAGTGGCGGTTTCATGGCTTTTATGGACCAGTTCCAGGTTTCGTATCGTAAACCGGTCCATCCACAGGAAATCATCCCGGTCGATCCGTTGCAGGGAAGTGATATGCTGCAGATTTGGGTGTTCGGTATCCTTCAGGTAGTGAAGAATGGCCCCGGCGGCAATAAGTCCGTCTTTCAGGTCTTCCACCCCAAACCCTTTCAAAGAATGGGTTTGAAAATGTTTGAGCAGGGAATCCATGCCATAAGCCTCGGTGAATATCCATTCATCCAGGGTGTAGGTGTACATTTTCCCGGCAAATTGGTCGCGGAATACCTTCTGCTTCTGCCGTTGAAACACGAGTTCGGAGGGTTTGAATCCCTGGAGCAATTTGTCCGCGTAATCACGATCACCCTCTGCTACCAGGAATTCACCGGTGGATATATCCAGGAAAGCAAGGCCATAATGATCATCACCGGCAAAATGGATACCGGCCAGAAAATTATTGCTATGGTGTTCGAGTAATTTGTCGTTAGTGGCAGTACCTGGGGTTACCATTTCCGTCACCCCGCGCTTTACGATCCCTTTGGCCAGTTTGGGGTCCTCCAGTTGGTCGCAAATTGCCACCCGGTAACCGGCCTTTACCAGTTTATGCAGGTAAGTATCCAGTGCATGGTGGGGAAAACCAGCCAGTTCGGAGGAGGAAGCCGCGCCGTTGTTTCGTTTGGTCAGCGTTATACCCAGAACCTGTGCGGCAATGACCGCATCTGACCCAAAGGTTTCATAGAAATCCCCGACACGAAATAGCAGGATGGCATCCGGGTATTTTTGTTTAATGGCCCGGTGTTGCTGCATCAAGGGGGTTTCGGCGGTCTTTGACTTGCTCATACGGTGGCGGCAAAAATAAGGAAGTGGGGCCGGAGTCATCTTGCGACTGCCTTTTATTTGTGTATTTTTGCCTATTGGCCCCGAGGGTTCTTCCCAACCACCCCGGAGTATAAAACGCTACTGTATGAAAAAGGGCTTTTCTCTGCTTATTTTGCTGGCCGCTGGTCTTGTTTCCTCTGCTCAAACGGTGAACCTGACATCTTCCAATCTTCCGATCATTGTCATAAATACCCATGGGGCCGAAATACCCGATGATCCCAAGATTCCAGCCGAAATGGGAATCATTTACAATGGCACAGGTGTGCGAAACAATATCAGCGACCCCTTCAACCATTACAATGGCAAGATCGGGATCGAGATACGTGGCAAATCCTCCCAGAGTTTTCCGATGAAATCCTACTCGGTGGAATTGCAGGATGCCACCGGAAACGATATTGAGCAGGCCATTCTGGGTATGCCCAAGGAAGCCGACTGGGTATTGTACGCCCCTTATACCGATAAAACCCTGATGCGGAATTTTCTGGCCTATACCATGAGCCGCGAAATGGGCAATTATGCCTCCCGCTGCCGCTATGTGGAACTGGTGCTGAATGGTGACTACCGCGGGGTGTATATCCTGGAAGAAAAGATCAAACGGGGTTCCGGTCGTCTGCCCATTACCAAAATGGGATCGGCCGATAATTCCGGGGATGCCGTAACCGGGGGATATATTTTTAAGATTGATAAAAAAGACCCTGATGAACAGAGCTGGCTTTCTTCTTACCGGCCCAACGGCAACCCTGGCCGGGTGATTGAATTCATTTATGAATACCCCAAAACCGAAAACATAACCACTTCGCAGAAATCCTATCTGCAATCATATATTGACAGCTTTGAAAAAGCCCTTGCCGGGGTCAATTACCAGGACCCTTCCACCGGGTACCAGCAATTTGCAGATCTGGGCTCTTTTGTGGATTTTTTTATTGTGAATGAAGTGAGCCGCAACGTGGATGGTTACCGCCTAAGTTCCTATTTCCACAAGGATCGTAACAGCAAAGGAGGAAAACTGAAGGCCGGGCCGGTATGGGATTTTGACCTGGGTTTCCGTAATGCCGATTATTGCAGCGGGGCTGAAGTGGCCGGGTGGAGTTTTCAATTCAACAATATCTGTAAGGATGATAACTGGCTGGTTCCTTTTTGGTGGGACCGGCTAATCACCGATTCCACATTCACCAATAACCTGCGCTGTCGCTGGAAGAATCTACGATCCACCAGCCTGAGTGAGCAACGCCTGTATTTTTTGGTGGATTCGGTCAATGCTTTATTGGGTGAAGCCAGTGCCCGGCATTTTCAGCGCTGGCCAATCCTGGGTCAGTATGTTTGGCCCAATCCCCAACCCATACCCACTTCCTATTCCGGCGAGATCACCACGCTTAAGCAATGGCTTGGTCAACGGCTGGCCTGGATTGATCAGAATTTACCCAATACCGGAACCTGCTATGATTGGCCTGCCTATAAACCAGGAACGATGGAAGTAAAGGTTTTTCCAAACCCATACCGGCAGTCCACAACAGTTAAGCTGACCTCAAAAAATGACCAGGTGATCCATGCCGAGGTAATTGACCTTGCTGGCCGAAAACTGTACAGTGCCAGGTGGAATGTATCCAAGGGCTTTACCAACCTGCCGGTTCCCCTGGACAGGTTTGCCGCCGGTCTTTATTTTCTGCGGGTAAGAAATGAAAGTGGCGAATCGGCCAGCTTCAAACTCATACACCAGTAAGTAACAACCCATTCTGCCATTATCTTTGCGCCATGCGAAAAAGGACCATGGAAGAATTGGGTAGGAAAACCGTGGAAGAATTCCGCGAGGCCCCCAAAAACCCCGTGATCGCGGTATTGGAAAATGTCCGTAGCGGATACAATGTTGGCAGCCTGTTCCGGACCGGTGACGCTTTTCTGCTGGAGGCCATCTATATCTGTGGCTATTCTCCCTATCCACCCCATAAAGAAATCAGAAAGACCGCCCTAGGGGCGGAGGATACTGTACAATGGAAGCATTTTAAAACAGCCGCAGAAGCCGTTGCTGATTTGCGATCTTTAGGCTACAGGGTATTTGCGGTAGAACAAACCGAGAAAAGTATCCCCTTGCATCAGATCGATTTTGCCGCGGCTGAAAAAATCGCGGTTATTTTTGGAAATGAAGTCACCGGGGTGGAGCAATCCACCATCGCCCTCTGTGAAGGAACCATCGAAATACCCCAATGGGGAATGAAACACTCGCTTAACATTGCAACGGCAGCCGGGGTGGTCTTATGGGAATTGGTAAGAAAAGCAGCCGGTAACAAATAGGATTAAATGGTAAAAAAGTATCTAAGCCTCATCAAGTTTTCTCACACCATCTTCGCCATGCCTTTTGCGATGATCGGTTTTTTTCTGGGGTTACGTGACCAGGTATTTGTATATCACTGGGGTTGGAAATTGGCGCTGGTCGTTCTTTGCATGGTCTTTGCCCGCAGCGCAGCCATGGCCTTCAATCGTTATCTTGACCGGCAATTTGACGCGAAGAACCCCAGAACAGCTATCCGGGAAATTCCCGCAGGCGTGATCAAGCCCAATCACGCGCTATATTTTACGGTCATTTCCAGTCTTCTTTTCATGGCCTCGGCCTACCTGATCAATACACTCTGTTTTTTTCTTTCTCCGGTAGCCCTGCTGGTGGTTCTGGGGTATAGTTATACCAAGAGATTTACTTCGCTTTGCCACCTGGTGCTTGGGCTGGGACTTTCCCTGGCCCCAATAGGGGCTTACCTGGCAGTCACCGGAGCGTTTAACTGGATTCCGGTACTTTTCTCCCTGTGCGTCCTGTTTTGGGTGAGCGGTTTTGATATTATTTATTCCTTGCAGGATGAGCATTTCGACAAGGAAAATGACCTTTATTCTATCCCGGCCATGCTGGGGAAGGCAAAGGCCCTGCGGGTATCCCGACTGCTTCACTTGTTTTCATTCCTATCCCTGTTTGCGGCGGGTTGGTATGGGGAATTTGGATGGATCTACTGGGTGGGTATGACCATTTTTACCGGTATGCTCATTTATCAACATTCTATTGTCAGGCCCAATGACCTGCGACGGGTGAACATTGCCTTTATGACCGCTAATGGCATCGCCTCGGTGGTATTCGCGATATTTGTGATCCTGGACATTATTCTAAAAGCCAAAAGCTAATCGCTATCCGCTCATTATTCTAAACCAAACCCAATTGCCTAGAATTCTCTCCATTGATTACGGATTAAAAAGAACCGGGTTGGCCGTAACCGATCCGCTACAGATTATTGCCACGGGTCTTACCACGGTTGAATCCAGGGAATTGATCCCATTCCTGAAGAAGTACATGCAGCAGGAGCAGGTAGAACGGATACTGATCGGCGAACCCCGCAACTGGGATGATTCTGATACCCATGCCACCCCCCTGGTGGCCCAATGCGTCAAAGACCTGGAGAAAAACTTTCCCCAGATCCCCATCACAAGAGTAGATGAACGCTATACCTCCAAAATGGCAAAAGACGCTATGCTGGAGATGGGATTAAAGAAAAAAGACCGCCGAAACAAAGGTTTGGTGGATGAGATCGCCGCCACCATTATGCTGCAGGAATACCTTGCCAAAGGGCAATAAGTTCGTACCTTTACAGTTGAATCGGAAATAAAATTCGAATGATCCTTCCTATTGTCGCCTACGGACATCCCGTTTTAAGAAAACAAGCAACGGATATTACCCCGGATTATCCTGGATTGGAGAAACTGATCGCCGATATGTGGGAAACCATGTATGGGAGTAGTGGGGTTGGGTTAGCCGCGCCTCAGGTAAACCGTGACATCCGCCTGTTTATTGTGGACAGTCACCAGATACTAAAAGGAATGGATGAAAAAGAAAGGGAAGAGTTTCCGGATGACCAGGGCACCAAGGAAGTATTTATCAATGCTCGTATTGTGGAATTTGACGGAGAAGACTGGCCGTATAATGAAGGTTGCCTGAGCATCCCCAAGATACGCGAAGATGTTTGGCGCCCTGAACAGGTGGGTATTGAATATGTAAATGAGAATTTTGAACCCAGAAAGAGAATGTTCACCGGCATCACCGCCCGTGTTATTCAACATGAATATGACCATATTGAAGGGAAACTCTTTATTGACCACCTTACCCCGCTTAAACGAAAATTGATGCGGGGCAAACTGGATGATATTTCCAAAGGCAAGATCAGCGTGGATTACCGGATGCTGTTCCCCAAAAAATAATATGCGCTTACTAGTCCTGATATGGCTGCTGCTACCTGCCTCCTTACTGGCCCAGGACGAAGACTCCCTCGAAAATGCACGTTTGGCACAAATGATCACCCTTTCCGAAGTGGTCATGCGCTCTGATCTGAGTATCCCGAAGTTTATTGAACGGATCAGAAAAGACACCAGTTTTTATAAAGCCTTCCGCAACCTGCGGGTGCTTGGGTTTACCTCGCTGAATGATATCCGGATGTTTGATAAAAAAGGAAAAGTAACCGCCTCCCTGCAAAGCCGTACCAAACAGGTGGTTCAGAAAGGGTGCCGTCATACCGAAGTGCTGGAGGAACAAACAACCGGTGATTTTTATGATGATGATCATGATTATTCCTATTACACAGCCGAATTGTATGGGAGCCTGTTTTTTGCCAAAGGAACCATTTGCGGGGAAAACAATATTGTGAAAGGCCATGACCGGAATGTAAAGCAGAAAAAAGGGCTGGATAAACGGAAGGAACAATTGAAAATGCTCTTTTTTGATCCGGGAAAAAAGATACCTGGCATACCTTTCATGGGTGGAAAGACAGCCATCTTTGATGAGAACATGAGTGAGCGCTACGATTATTCCCTGGATATGACCGATTATGCGGGGAAAACCTGCTACCTCTTTACCATTACAGCCAAGGAAGGATATAAAGGAAAAGTGGTGATCGACCGCATGGTAACCTGGTTTGATCCGGGTTCCCTTGACATCCTGGCCAGGAACTATTCCCTAAGTTATGATACCGGGGTTTATGATTTTGAAGTCAGCATGGAAGTTCAACTCACCCATTATGGAAACCTTCTTGTTCCCCGCGTATTGAAGTATAATGGCACCTGGGATGTGCCGCTGAAGAAAAGAGAGAGGGCGGTATTCACCGCTTCCCTGTTTGATTTTAATTATTGATGTTCTTCTGCGCGGCGTATCCCCTCCATTTGGCAATCACCTGTTCCATATCTGTCGGAAGGGTTGCTTCAAAGAACATATCCTTTCCCGATTGGGGGTGTACAAACCCAAGGGTACGGGCATGGAGGGCATGACGGGGGCAAAGCCCAAAACAATTTTCTACAAATTGACGGTACCGGGCATACACGGTGCCTTTTACAATTTTGTCTCCTCCATAGGTATCATCATTGAATAGAGGGTGACCCAGGTATTTCATGTGAACCCTGATCTGATGGGTTCTTCCTGTTTCCAGCACGCAGCGCACCAGGGTAGTGTATCCAAACCGCTCAAGCACTTCATAATGGGTAATGGCTTCTTTGCCATGCTCCCCATCAGGGTAGGCTTCAAAAAGTTTACGGAAGCGCTGGTTACGTCCCACATGTGCGATGATGGTACCTCGATCTTCTTTCAGGTCTCCCCAAACCAGGGCCACATATTCCCTTTTTACAGTATGGTCATAGAACTGTTTGGCCAACCGGCTCATGGCTTGATGGGTTTTTGCCAGGACCAGCAGACCTGAGGTGTTTTTGTCGATGCGGTGCACCAACCCAAACCTGGGCAGGGAATCTTCTGAAAGAGAGGGGTCATTTTGTTTTAAATACCAGGCCACGCCATTTAGCAAGGTGCCTGAATAGTTACCACTGCCCGGGTGAACCACCATGCCGGCCGGTTTATTGATCACCATGAGATCGGCATCTTCAAACACCATATTCAGGCTCATGGGCTCGGGGACAATATCCGTATCCGCCGCCGAGGTATCCGAATAAACGATGATCTCATCCAGCGCCTTTACCTTGAAATTGGGTTTCACTTCCTTGCCATTCACCGTAACCAATCCGGCATTCAAAGCCTGTTGGAGTTTATTCCGGGTGGCCCCTTCGATCCGGTTCATCAGGAACTTGTCGATTCGCAAAGGCTCCTGGCCTTTGTCTGTACGAAAGACAAACCGCTCATAAAGATCATCATTGCCATTCTGTCCGGGCTCTTTGTCCAGGTCCTCCACCATGAAAAAAATTTAGGCAAAAGTAAGCTAACTTTGCCAGCGCATGGAAAGACAGGATGTGCGTTTTCTTTACCTCGGTGAAATGCCCTATAAGCAGGCCTGGGATTACCAGGAATCCCTGCTCAAGGCCAATGTACAAGCTAAATCGGAGGGCCAGCCAACCCAGCACCATCTTCTTTTTGTAGAACATCCCCCCGTATATACCCTGGGTAAGAGCGGTAAAATGGAGCATGTATTGCTCAATGAAGAGCAACTTTCTGATCAGGGGATTGAGTTTTTTCGCACCAATCGGGGAGGGGATATCACCTTTCATGGCCCGCAACAAATCGTTGGCTACCCCATATTTGATCTGGAAAGAATGTATACGGATATTGGCCGCTACCTGCGTGAACTCGAAGAAGTGATCATCCGGGTCCTGGCCATTTATGGAATAAAAGGAGAGCGGTCATCTGGTGAAACCGGTGTTTGGATAGAACCCGGTGTCCCCGGAAGGGAACGAAAAATATGCGCCATGGGTGTGCGATGCAGCCGATGGATTACCATGCACGGGTTTGCCTTAAATGTGAATACCGACCTGAATTATTTCAATTATATCATTCCCTGCGGGATACAGAACAAACAGGTCACTTCCATGGAAAAGGAACTGGGGCGCCTGTTAGATATGGAGGAAGTAAGGGGAGCTTTGAAGACAGCGTTTGAAGAAGTGTTTGGGTTGAGGTTGGGGGAGGGATAGGTGAATGGTGAATAAATGACTTTATTCACTATTCACTATTCACCATTCACTATTCCTACCTTGAAATAAAAAACTTATGCTTTTCCAGCAATTTCCCACTTTCAAATAACTCAAAGCTGAACCAGCCGGCGTGAAAGAAATTGGTTTTATCCAGTATCAGTAAGGGCCTTTTTACTTCTTTGATTTCAAAAATAAAGGCTTCTTTTTCATCATAGAATTTTACACTGTATTTCTTTTTATCAAAATCCTCCAGCGTGATTTTCAGGTAGCCTTCCCCATTGGTGAACAGACGCATGGATGGGACAAAAACATTGGGTTTATTGTTGGTCTTTAACCCGGGTGCCTGCATCTTACTGATAGAATCCGCCAACACCGTGGCCTTATCGTTTTTGATCTTTTTGGGGACATATTGATCGGTCAGCGTATCCAGCACCATAACAATGACGGAATCCGGGGCTTTGACCAATTCCGGGGCTTTTGTCACCGGAGGTTCGGTGGTGGTTGTCACCGGGGTGGCGGGACGTGTGGTATCAAAGAAAGGCCGCTGGCTTTTTGAAAAAACAAAATTGGCCCCATCGATTACGATAAAAAGCCGATAGAACATATTGTCTTTAGGGGACTTGGTATCGAGGTACCCGTTTTCCTTGTTCATAGGATCGGGCACAGTAAGGATGGTGGTAAAGTTTTTAAGGCTGTCGGCCGATCGCTGGATGCTGATCTGTTTTACCGAAGGATAACCATTAACCCAATTGACCAGGGTGCGCTGTGGCCCGAAATTGGTGACATTGAATCGGGGTAGGGTGTCCTGGGAATAAGAAACGGAACTGATGGCCAGAAAAGCCAACGTCATCGTCAATAGGGCCAGACGGGATAAGGGACTTGTGGTTTCAGGAATATTTCGTTTCATGCCGGTAGTCGCAAAGATAATAAAGTGGGCTTCATTCCCTAAAAGATTAACGTTCCCTTTTCGAGAGAACGATTCCCTTGTAATCCCCCGCTATGGACCACGAGGATTTTACGCCCGGGGATAAAGTGGTTTTCCCGGACACGACGCATAACTGCCTGAAACAATTTTCCGGTATATATGATATCAGTTGGAATGCCTGTTGCCTGATACCATTCGTTCATAAAATGTATCAATTTGTCATTCCATTTGGCATATCCTCCCGCATGATCATCTTGTGAAACCTCATGTGGGTAAAGGGATTCTTTCCCCGGCAAAAGCGCCAGGATGTCTTGCTCAAGTCCCGTATGACCTTTGAGCACGGAGATGCCTGTGATTTTAGACCGGTGTCCAGCCGCTTCAATGATTCCGGCCATAGTGGTACCTGTGCCTGTAGCACAGAATATTTCATCATAAGGTACTTCAGGCAGCAGGCCTGGGATTCCGGCAGCCCCTTCTCTACCCGGTAGGCCATACCCGCCTTCCGGCACCAGGACAGCTTGGCCTTCCGTCACCAGGTACTGCAAATCACCGGGAAGTATTTTATTTCTGTATTCCTGCCTGGACAAATAACGAAGTTCCATCCCCAGTTTGGCGGCATCCATCAACGTATAGGAAGGATCTGTGGGTTTTTCACCCCGTATAATGCCGATGGATTGAATACCTGCCTCCTTGCAATAAGCGGCGGTGGCATGAATATGGTTTGACCAGGCCCCGCCAAAGGTGATAAGCGACCCGGCACCAATATCTATGGCTTTTTGCGCATAGAAACGCAATTTGAACCATTTGTTTCCAGAAACCAGGGGGTGGACTTTATCTAGACGCAATACATCCATGCTCACCTGTTTTTCAGCCAACAGTGGGTGAGCCACCCCAGATACCAGGTTTTCACCAGATGAAAGAATTGAAAAAATCATGGCATGAAGGGGCGAATTTATTTAATTTCGCGGCACTAACTAAGAAACCACATGAAACCTGCCTTAGTAATCCTGGCCGCCGGTATGGCCTCCCGTTATGGAAGCATGAAACAGATAGAAGGATTTGGTCCCTCCGGGGAAACAATCATGGACTATTCCATTTATGACGCGATCAAGGCAGGGTTTGGAAAAGTGGTCTTTATCATCCGGGAAGAGTTTGCGGAGAATTTTAAGGCCATTGTTGAGCCCCGCTGGAAAGATAAAGTGGAACTGGCCTATGTATTTCAGCACCTGGGCCGCTTTACCGAGCATTGTGAAATTCCCATGGAGCGGACAAAACCCTGGGGTACGGCCCACGCTGTCATGTGTGCCAAAGATGCGGTAAAGGAACCCTTTGCCGTGATCAATGCAGATGATTTTTATGGCCGTGACGGATTTGTCAAAGCTTATGAATTTCTGATGAATGAAAGCAATGATACCACCTATTCCATCATCGGGTATGAATTGCTCAAAACCTTGTCGGATAATGGAACTGTGAACAGGGGCGTATGCCAGGTGGATCAGGAAGGTAATCTGACCGCCATCGCCGAGCGACTGAATGTATCGCTTAAAGAAGGTAAAATTCTGTGTGAGGATGACCAACAGCCACATGAATTACCCCTGAATACCTCGGTATCTATGAACTTCTGGTGTTTTACACCATCCATCTTCCCCTATTCGGAAAAATTGTTCAAGGAATTCCTCGATGCGAATGTGTTGAACATGAAAGCCGAGTTCTTTATCCCGATTGTGGCGGATAAATTCATCAATAACAGAGTAGGGGTTATTAAGGTGATACCCACCAACGCGCAGTGGTTTGGGGTAACCTACAAGGAAGATGCCCCGGAAGTAAAGAAAAGCCTGGATGCCCTCATTGCCAAAGGCGAGTACCCCAACAACCTCTGGGCCTAATCGATTCCAAAAAAAAGCGCCTGTACCGGGGTACAGACGCTGTTTGATTCAAAGGGAATATCTTAGTTGATCTTCACCATGAAGATGAAATCTTCGATCTTTTTTACCTGTTCGGTACGGTCCAGCCCTTTCAGGTTGCCATTTGGCATTTTCAGGTTTTGAAAAGCCGTATCTGAATTTTTCAATTCCTCCATGGCTTTGGTTATGTATTTGGAATGGATTGCAAAAACAAATCCTTCCGCGGATTCCTGACGGGCGCTCAATAATCCGATCACTTCCCCATTCTTGTTCAGTACCGGGCTTCCACTATTTCCGGGGTTGGCATTGATTGAGATCTGACAGGAGAGGGTATCGCCCTGGAAACCTGTTTTGGAACTCAGATAACCTTCGCCGTAAACGATCTGATCGCGGGGGAAACCCATAGTAAAGATGGGCTCGGCCAGATCGGTGGAGGATTTCCTGAAATTATAGGGGATGGAATTAAAACCTTTAAACGACTCATCATCGATCTTCAGGATCGCGATATCCCTGGAAGGATCCGTATAAACGATAGCGGCCTTATAGAGAACGCCTTTGTTGTTTTGCACCACTACGTTGCGGGCATTCCGGATCACGTGCTTGTTGGTTACCAGATAACCCTTGCCATCAATCAAAAAGCCAGTTCCACCAGTGGTGAAATTATTCGGGTCAATCTTGCTCTTGATCTTGTTGATCTCTGCTTTTTGGGCATTGTTATCACGGTAAACCTGGTTGATCTTGCGGTCAAGGTCTTCCAGTCTTTCATTGTCCTGCTTGGGGGAGATTACCCACACCAGGGCAGAAAAGGTAAGGGCTGTAACCCCGGCGATGGAAGCGGCAACGGCTACCACACGCTTGTACCGGTTCCAAAGGTAAACGACCTTTGACCGGCCGGCAGGCTGGGAGGCATGGATCTCATTCCGCATGGAAAGATCGGTATGCACGTCATTCAGGGTTGCCCTGAACTCCTTACGCTCCGCCAGTTCATTGATCTCGTGAAGAAAAAGGGTATGACCGACAACCAATTGATCAACTTCAGGATTGTCTTTTCTAAGTTGTTCAAAATAAACCCGTTCATCGGGTTTCATCTCACCCCGGATGTATCGCTCCACGGCCTCTATCATCTTAACATCATCCATTTCCGTTCCCGTTTTTATATTGTGAAAAGAATATTTTCTTTAATCGCATCAGGCACTTGTACTTCTGGTTCTTCGCATTGTCGGCATTGGTATAGCCAAATGAACTGGCGATCTCCTGCATGTTCCTTTTCTGGATATAAAAGGCCTCGATCAGGCTTTTACAGGGTTCTCCCAAACCGCTAATGGCCCTTTCCATGACCCTGAATTCCTCATTTTTCCGTTCATGCTCCTCCAGTTCTTCCTCCACGGGCACCACTTCCTGCAGGCTGTCCATTTCCCCGGCATACCGGTTCATTTGTTGTAATCGTTTGAGCCACAGCCTTCTGCAGACTGAGTACAGATAGGTTTTCAACTGGCAGTTTAGCTCAAACTGGCCTGTTTTGACCTTTTCGTACAAAACGATCATGGCCTCCTGAAAAAGATCTTTTGCGTCATCCGAGTTCCCGTTATTATTGACCACCAGGGTTTGGATCGTGTTGTAATTCTCCCTGTAGATGGTCTCAACAGCCTTTTTGTCGTTGATTGCCAATCCTTTAAGTAATTCTTGTTCCTTTGTTTCGGGATGCACGCTGTTAATTTTAATACGATTGGATAAAAATAGTAACCCAAAAGCCGGCAAAAAAATTTTTTAAAATGCCGGGTTACCTTTTACCCGTTCCAGTATAAAGGTTATCATTTAATTTATAAATTAAACAAAAACACAAATCGCATGAAAAAGCTGTTAGCCATCATCGCCGTTGCTGGTTTCGTAGCATGTAACAACAGTGCTGAATCTGAAAAAGCTACTACTGACACTCCCGCTGTTACTACTCCTGATACTTCAGTTGTAGCTACTCCGGATACTAATGCCGCTGCTACTCCTGACACAGGAGCTGCTAAAGCTGATACTTCCGTTAAGAAGTAATATATACGGCAAGCAACCGCAATGAGGCCATCCTATATGGGTGGCTTTTTTGTTGTTACTTTGTGCTTTCTTACCATAAATAAATTTCTGTGATCACATTTGAAGCGTTAGGTATTGAGGAGGGATTGCTCAATTCCATTAGTTCCCTTGGTTTTACAACTCCCACCCCCATTCAGGAAAAAGCCATTCCGGTTCTTTTACAAGGTACCAAGGATTTTGTAGGACTGGCCCAGATCGGTACCGGAAAAACAGCAGCCTTTGGCCTGCCTTTGTTGCAACTGGTACGTTCTGAAGACCGGTTTCCCCAGGCCCTGATTGTTTGTCCTACCCGGGAACTCTGTCTCCAGATCAGCAATGACCTGGAAAAATTTCAATCCAAAAAAAGAAAACTGCAGGTGACCTCCGTGTATGGTGGCGCCTCCATCACCGAACAGATCCGTGAATTAAAGCGTGGCTCACATATTGTCGTGGCTACCCCCGGTCGCCTGATCGACCTCATCGAACGGAAGGCCATTCACCTCGATAAGATCCATTATGTGGTATTGGATGAAGCCGATGAGATGCTCAATATGGGCTTTCGCGAGGACATCGAGTTTATTCTCCAAAATTCCCCCAACCGCCAAAGCATCTGGTTGTTTAGCGCCACCATGCCCAATGAGGTAAAGCAGGTGAGCAAGCGGTACATGGACAAACCCTTTGAGATCACCATTGGCAAAATGAATACGGCCAATGTCAATATCGATCACCAATATTATTCCACTGCCCATGTCAACCGCTATGAAACCCTCAAGCGTATTATCGACTTTAACCCGGGCATGTATGGCATTGTTTTTACCCGCACAAAAGCCGATGCCCAGGATATTACCGAAACGCTGATCCGCGAAGGCTACGATATCGAAGCCCTGCATGGCGACCTTACTCAGGCGCAACGCGACAAGGTTATGGGACGTTTCCGTGAAAAAAGCATTCAACTCCTGGTGGCCACTGATGTGGCCGCAAGAGGTATTGATGTAAAAGGAATCACCCATGTCATCAACTACGAACTGCCGGATGATTCGGAAGTGTACACCCACCGAAGTGGACGTACCGGTAGGGCCGGACAAAGCGGAGTGTCGATCTCGCTGGTGACACCCAAAGAAGTTTACCGGCTGAGGCAGATCGAAAAAATGATCAATAACCGTTTTCATAAAATGGATATCCCGGCCGGGAAAGACGTTTGCCGGAAACAGTTCTTTCATTTCATCGATAACCTGTTGAGCGCAGATATCAGCAATGGAGAATATGAAGCCTATCTCCCGGTGCTGAAAGAAAAGTTTGAAGAGGTTAGCAAGGAAGAAATTCTTCAGCGTGTAGCGGCGAAAGAGTTTGACCGTTTCCTGAAATACTATGAAAACGCACCCGATCTGAATATCCGCGATGACAAGCGCGGGGATCGCGGAGCCGTGGGGGTTACTACTAAAGGAAGACAAAGGACCAGTGGAAACTATAAACGACTGTTTGTTAACCTGGGAACTAAGGATGGATTTTACAAAGCAAGTTTCCTGCAATTTATACTCGATATCAGTGACCTGAAGAAAGATGTGCTGGGACGAATTGATATGAGGGAAATGAACAGTTGGATCGAAATTGAAGAACCGTCGGCCAAAACCATGATCCGTTCCCTGGATGGTAAGAATTACAGGGGCAGAAGAATCCGGATGAATGAAGCGGATTCGGATAACCGCCGAAAAAAATCCCGTGACTGATGAGATTGTTTTAAATGCAATCCTTATATTTGTTTCCTCATGACACAGACAAACGCATTCTTCTGGTTTTATTTTGGTTTTTATTTCTTCTTTTACGGAAGGAAGCCGGAGGTGCTTTTGTTGAAAGTAAATGGATAAGTAAAACCAAAATCAACATAAGAGTCCTCCGGCAAATCCGGGGGATTTTTTTTATCCCTCGCGGAGTAAAAAACAGGATATGAACCTACGCGTTTCGATACAAGGATATGAAGGCAGCTTTCACCAGGTAGCGGCCCGGCAGTATTTTGGTAAAGAGGTGGAAGTGATCCCCTGCGCTACCTTTCGGGAAGTGGTACGCATTGCAGGCAACAGACGAGAAAGCCAGGGGGGCGTGATGGCCATTGAGAATTCAATTGCCGGAAGCATTCTTCCTAACTATAACCTGTTGCAGAAAAGTAACCTGCGGGTGGTTGGGGAAGTGTACCTGCACATCAAACAAAACCTGCTGGTGAATCCCGGGGTAAAATTGGAAGACCTGAAAGAGGTCCATTCGCATCCGATGGCGATTTTACAATGCATCGACTTCCTGGAAAAGCATCCTCATCTTAAAATAGTCGAGACCGAGGATACAGCCTTAAGCGCAAAGCATATTCACCAACGCCGGAGCAAACATGCTGCCGCTATTGCAGGCAAACTGGCCGCGGAATTATTTGATATGGAAATAGCAGTACCCAATATCCATACCGTTAAAAATAACTATACCCGTTTTCTTATCCTTCAGCGCGAAGATCTGGCGCAAACAACCCCTGAACCCAATAAGGCTTCCGTGAGCTTTGCCACCGACCATTCCAAAGGGAGTCTGGCCCGCGTTCTCACCCGTATTGCAGAAGGGGATATCAACCTGAGCAAATTGCAGAGCTTCCCCATTCCGGGAAGTGATTGGAAATATAACTTTCATGCCGATATGGAATTTGACACCCCGGAGAAATTCTACCGCGTGATCGAATCCATCCGGCCATTGACTGTGGAGTTAAATGTTTATGGGGTTTATAAAAATGGTAAATGAGGCTGTATGAAAACAAGTAAAAGACTGGAAGGGATCGGCGAATATTATTTCTCGCAAAAATTGCGGGAGATCGATGCCATGAACAAGGCCGGTAAACAGGTGATCAACCTGGGTATTGGCAGCCCCGATCTGCCCCCACACCCCGAGGTGATCAAAGTACTCAGGGAAGAGAGCGAAAAGGACCATGTACATGCCTACCAGTCATATAAAGGCTCACCGGTACTTCGGCAGGCAATGAGTGACTGGTACGCACGTTGGTATGGCGTTACCCTTGATCCCGATTCGGAAGTATTACCCCTGATCGGCAGCAAGGAAGGCATCATGCATATTTGTATGACCTACCTGGATGAAGGAGATGGGGCGCTTATTCCCAATCCGGGTTATCCTACCTATATGGCCGCAGTAAAACTCGCCGGTGGGGAACCAGTATCGTATGCACTTCACCCGGATACGGATTGGCACCCGGATTTCCAGGAGTTGACAAAGCTCGTGGAAGCACACAGGGCCCATGGCAAATCGGTCAAGCTCCTGTTTGTAAACTATCCTCACATGCCAACGGGGAAAGTACCGGATGCCGAATTCTTTAAGGATTTGATTGCCTTTGCCCGTCGGCAGGACATCCTGGTGGTGCATGACAACCCCTATAGCTTTATCCTCAATGAACATCCCATGAGTTTGTTGTCGGTAGAAGGCGCCAGGGAATATGTACTTGAATTAAACTCTTTAAGCAAAAGCCAGAACATGGCCGGCTGGCGGGTGGGAATGTTATGTGCTGACAAGAAGAGAATTGAAGAAGTGTTGCGTTTCAAAAGCAATATGGACAGCGGTATGTTTCTTCCGGTTCAATTGGCGGCCGCAAGGGCATTGCGTCTGGATAAAGACTGGTATGAACAGGTAAATGAGATTTACCGCGCAAGAAGGGAAAAAGTATTTGAATTACTGGACCTGCTGGATTGCCGCTATGAAAAAGGCCAGGCCGGCATGTTTGTCTGGGCCGCGGTACCACCTTCTCACCCGGATGGCTTTTCACTGAGTGATGAGGTTCTGCATAAGGCCAATGTGTTTATCACCCCCGGGGGCATATTTGGTTCGGCTGGTAATGGATTTATCCGGGTGAGTCTTTGCGCCAGTGCGCAGAAGATCAGTGAGTCCATTGAACGGATTAAAGCATCAAGGAAATAATATCATTATGGAAAGAAAACGAGTGGTCATAGTTGGGGTAGGGTTGATTGGCGGGTCGCTGGCCCTCCAGTTAAATGAAAAGGGATTGGCCGGTGGCATCCTCGGTGTGGAATCCAATCCTGACCATGCCAGAAAAGCGCTTGAAATGGGTTTGGTGGATGAGATTCTTGACCTTGAAAAGGCAGTGGAGCAAAGCGACCTGGTGGTATTGGCTGTACCAGTGGATCGTATGCGTGAGCTATTGCCCCATATCCTGGATAAGGTGGACAGGCAGATAGTAATGGATGTAGGATCAGCGAAGGGCCCATTGCATGAGGTGGTTAAGAACCATCCAAAACGCGGACGTTTTGTCTCTACCCATCCCATGTGGGGTACGGAGTATAGCGGGCCTGCTGCTGCCGTAAAGGGCGCTTTTGAAAATAAGGCAGTGGTTATTTGTAATGCCGGGGAATGTGATACCGATGCCCTTGAATGGGTGAAAGGGGCTTACAAGAAAATGGGCATGCGCCTGTTGAGCATGAATGCCGCCGATCACGATATCCATACAGCCTATATCAGCCACATCTCCCATATCACCTCGTTCGCCTTGGCGAATACGGTTCTGGAAAAGGAGCGCGAGGAAGACGCGATCTTTGAACTGGCCTCGGGAGGTTTTGAAAGCACGGTGCGACTGGCAAAAAGCAGCCCGGCCATGTGGGTACCCATCCTGATGCAAAACCGGGATAATGTACTGGATGTTTTAAATGAACATATTTCCCAATTAAGAAAATTTAAAGCCTGTCTTGAAAAAGAAAATTATGAATACCTGACAGAGCTTATTGAAAATGCAAACAAAATTAAAAAGATAATTAAGTAAGGAGGGGGATAGTGAATGGTGAATGGTGAATGGTGAATAGTGAATAGTGAAATAATGAATGGTGAATACCTATTACCTAGAACCTATTACCAAAACCCCCTTCCCCCCAATTCGTTAAATTTACACTATGCAAGCAACTCAAACCATGAAAGACAAAGTGCAGTCCGCCTGGGCCAAAAGACCTCTGATCATCTCAGGCCCTTGCAGTGCGGAAACCGAAGAACAGGTACTGGCTACTGCCCAACGCCTGGCAGCCACCGGTAAGGTGGATATGCTCAGGGCAGGTATCTGGAAACCTCGTACCAAACCGGGTATGTTTGAAGGTATCGGAGCAAAAGGATTGCCCTGGTTACAACAAGCCAAAAAGATCACGGGTCTGCCTACCACGGTAGAAGTAGCCACCGGTAAACAGGTTCAGGATGCCCTCACTTTTGATGTGGATGTGCTTTGGATCGGCGCCCGCACTACGGTGAACCCTTTCAGCGTACAGGAAGTGGCGGATGCTTTGCGGGGAGTGGATATTCCGGTATTGATTAAGAATCCAATTAATCCCGACCTGGATTTATGGAGCGGGGCCGTGGAAAGGGTAGCCCGTGCCGGTATTAAACAAGTGGGACTCATCCATCGTGGATTTTCCTCGTATGGGAACACCGAATACCGTAATGCGCCGATGTGGCACCTGGCCATTGAAATGAAAAGACGCAACCCAGGTATGCCGATCATCAATGACCCTTCCCATATTTGTGGTCGCCGGGATATTCTTCAGGATACGGCTCAAAAGGCCATTGACCTTGACTTTGATGGCCTGATGATCGAAAGCCATATTGACCCGGACAATGCCTGGAGCGATGCCAAGCAACAGGTAACCCCGGAAGTGTTAGGTGAAATGATGGAGAGCATTGTTTGGCGTAAGGAAGATGTTAATTCAGATGAATATCATGCTGCCCTTGAAAAACTGCGTCAGCAGATCAACCATTTGGATGATGAACTTATGCAGATATTAAGTCAGCGTATGAAGATCGCGGAGAAGATAGGGGAGTATAAAAAGAACAACAGCATCACCATCCTTCAAACCAACCGGTGGAATGAGATCCTTGAAAGGGCTTTCCGCCAGGGCGAAAAAATCGGGTTGAGCAATGAATTCATTACCCGGTATTTTGATGCCGTGCACATGGAGAGCATCAATCACCAGAACCGGATCATGAACAGTTGACCATATGAAACACAAAAAGGTCACCATAGGTCAGTCAAAGGTTGATTATTTCTTTGATGGCAGCATCACTGGACTATCAAAGGTCACTGACAAAACTTCCTCCATTCTCATCACCGATGAGAATATATACCAGGCGCATCCAAACAGGTTCAAGTCCTGGAAGACCATCGTATTAAAGCCCGGGGAGAAATACAAGACCCAAGCTACGGTGGATAAGGTCATTGGCCAGCTCATTGACCTGGAAGCTGACCGAAAATCTACCCTGGTTGGGGTAGGAGGCGGTGTGATAACTGACCTGACTGGGTATGTGGCTTCTGTATATATGCGGGGAATTCGTTTTGGGTTTGTACCAACAACCATTCTCGGTTTGGTTGATGCCTCCATCGGGGGAAAGAACGGGGTGGATGTTGGGCTTTACAAAAATATAGTCGGCACTATCCGCCAACCTTCTTTTCTTCTTCATGACCACCGTCTCCTGGGCAGTTTGCCCGAACAGGAATGGATCAATGGGTTTGCAGAAATCATCAAGCATGCTTGTATTAAAGACATGGCCATGTTCAGGGAACTGGAAAGCCATTCCCTTCCATATTACCTTAAGAATAAAAAAGCCCTGGCCAGCCTCATTGAAAGAAATGTGCTGCTAAAAACACGGGTGGTTCAACAGGATGAATTTGAGAAAGGGGAGAGGCGTTTGTTGAATTTTGGTCATACCCTGGGGCATGCCATTGAAAACAGGTATAATCTCATGCATGGCCAGGCTGTGGCCATCGGGATGTTATTTGCTTCCCGTCTTTCCGAAATAATCACGGGGTTTAAACAAACTGATAAGGTAGAAAAGGTCATTGCCCAGTATGGCCTGCCCACCGGGATAAAATATGAGGCTGAAAAAGTTTTTAGCTTGTTGAAAATGGACAAGAAAAGGGAGAAGAAAGAAATGAATTATGTATTGCTGGAAAAGATTGGCAAGGCATCAGTTCATTCCATTCCCCTGCAAAAGATCAGAACCTACCTATAAGGCAGTTTACTTATGAAAGTGACTATTCACCCATCCAGTATATCCGGCCCGGTAACGGCCAATGCCTCTAAGAGTTCCATGCAAAGGGCTTGTGCTGCCGCACTGCTTAACCCGGGTATTACCCATCTGGCCAATCCAGGCAGGAGCAACGACGACAAGGCGGCCATCGGTATCATTAGGGCCCTGGGGGCAAGTGTGGAGGATAAGCGTGAATACCTGGAGATAAAAGGGGTGGAGGACCTGCGTTCAATCGAACTTCATAACCAAACCATCGATTGCGGGGAATCGGGATTAAGTATCCGCATGTTTACACCGATTGCCGCCATGAATCAAAATCCGGTTCGAATCACGGGTTCCGGCAGCCTGGTGTCAAGACCAATGGACTTTTTTGATTCCATTCTTCCCTTATTGGAAGTGGATATTCAATCCAATCAGGGCAAACTCCCCCTGGTGATCCAGGGGCCATTGGTTCCCAAAAATATCCGCATTGATGGATCGCTTAGCTCCCAATTTCTAACCGGTCTGTTAATGGCCTATTCGGCCTCCGGTGCCGAAAATGTTTCGATTTCGGTGGACGACCTCAAAAGCCGCCCTTATATCGATCTCACCCTGGCTGTGATGAAACAGTATGGCATGCGGTTACCAGTTAATGAGGATTACAAACGGTTTGTGTTTTCTGATCAAAAACCTAAGGAACAACCAGCGGTCATTAACTATTTTGTGGAAGGGGATTGGAGCGGAGGGGCTTTTTTGCTGGTGGCGGGCGCAATTGCCGGCCCTGTATTGGTAAGGGGATTATCTCTCGATAGTACCCAGGCCGATAAAGCGGTGTTCCAGGTATTGCAAATGGCCAATGCACAAATGGTAACTGATGGAAAGGGGATACGGGTAAGTCCTTCCACGCTACACAGTTTTACCTTTGACGCTACCGATTGCCCTGATCTTTTTCCTCCGTTGGTGGCGCTTGCTGCCTATACGGATGGCGAAAGCCGGATCAAAGGCGTACACCGGTTGACCCATAAGGAAAGCAACCGGGCCCAAACCCTAAAGGAGGAATTTGGAAAAATGGGCGTACAGATCAGTTATGATGAAGAATGGATGTCGGTTTATGGGGGTGGTAAAATAGTGGGAGCCGAAGTCCATTCTCACCACGATCACCGCATTGCCATGGCCTGTGCCATAGCCGCTTTAAAAGCCGATGGCCCCACTGTAATAGAGGCCGCGAATGCCATAAACAAATCCTATCCGGATTTTTATCGACATTTACAATCATTGGGAGTAAATATGGATGGGGTAAAACCCTTTCAGTTTTCGCTTTGATCCCGTTACCAATAAATGACCATCATGAATAGCTTTGGCCGCATATTCCGGGTACACATCTTTGGCGAATCACATGGTGAATGTGTAGGCATAACGATTGATGGTTGCCCGGCCGGTATTGATATTTCCCCCGAAATCATGCTTCCAGACCTCGAGCGGAGAAAAGGTGGCCAAGGCAAGGGAACAACCCCAAGAAAAGAAGATGATATTCCACAAATCAAAAGCGGGGTATTCAATGGCAAATCCACCGGTTTCCCGATCACAATCTTATTTGACAACAAGAATATCCGTAGCGAGGATTATGAGAAGCAGCGAAGTATTCCCCGTCCGGGGCATGCGGATTGGGTCGCCCACCAAAAGTTCAACGGATTTGAAGACTACCGGGGTGGGGGACATTTTAGTGCCAGACTCACCACCGGGCTGGTAGCAGCCGGAGCCATTGCCAAACAATTACTGAATGGCATGGAAATAAAGGCCTATGTAAGTGAAATTGCCGGGGAATCGGATACAGAAAAAGGCCTTCAGAAAGCCATTGATGCCAAGGATTCTGTAGGAGGAATTGTGGAATGCCGGGTTACCGGAATGCCTGTTGGTCTTGGTGAACCCTATTTTGATTCACTGGAATCCCTATTGGGTCATATGCTGTTTTCCATTCCGGCCGTAAAAGGAGTTGAGTTTGGCGCCGGTTTTAAAGCGGCCACCATGTTTGGCAGTCAACATAACGACGCCATCCTGGATGAAACGGGCCGTACAAAAACCAACCATGCGGGTGGTATTGTAGGCGGTATCAGCAATGGAAATGATCTGGTTTTCCGAATTGCTATAAAACCAACGGCTTCAACCCCAAAGGAACAGCAAAGCCTAAACTGGGAAACCGGAGAGGTGGAGAGTTTTTCCGTTAAAGGCCGTCATGACCTATGTGTAGCCCTTCGTGCCCCTGTGATTGTGGAAGCCGTTACGGCTCTCGTATTGGCCGACCTTTATCTGATCCGCTGAGTTTGGAATATTCGTCAGAAACCAATTACCGGCTGTTGGCAAATTGGGAAAAAGAAAGATCCATTACGTCATACTTCCTGTTATTGGGCCAATAGTAATGCCACCACTCGGTAGGCAATGCCGTAAATCCAGCCTTTTCCATCAACCCTTTAAGCTTCTCCCTGTTTTGAATGACAAGAGGAGGAAGATTTTTGAAGGAGTGATGAGCAGTGTCGCTAAAATTATCAAACCCAGTACCCATATCCAGTTCTTCCCCGGTTACCAGATTAATAAGCGTGAGATCAACGGCCAATCCGCGGTTATGGCCACTACCTTTGGCCGGATTGGCTACATATCGCTCGTCTTTAATCAACTCCCACATCCTGACTGTAACCTGAAAAGGGCGATAGGCATCAAAAATCTTTAATCCCAATCCCTCTTTCTTTATTTCTTCCTGGATGGAGGCCAGTGCCAGTGCGGGCAACAAACGCATGTAAGTGGAGTCACCATTAGGGTAAAGCCGGATGCGGGTAAAATTTTCCGTTGTGGCATACCGTAGGTCATACCTGATCCCGGCTACAACGGATTTGAGTTCTAACATCCGCTGGAGAGAGTCCTTTGCAACCAGTTGCTTGTATTTTTTCGTCCTTTTCAAGATGGCGAGGTCTGGTTTCTGGGCCAGTACGCTTTCAGTCGCAACCGATAAGAAAATAACTACACACAGTCTGGAAAGGAGGCGATTATTTTTGATCAACATATTCTATTTTTACCGGAATCATGAATGTCCTGACAAGATACGGATACTTGACAAGAGCCTTTGGCCTGGCGGTGGGAGTTTATCTGCTCGGGGCATTACAGGCTTGTAATAACACGACCCTTCCAAAGGAAGAGAAAGTGGAAACCGCGGAGGAGATAGATGCCAGGGCGGGGGCGCTGGTTGGGGAATACCTCGACAAAGCCCTGTCGGATAGTGGTAAGGTAAACGGTTCCTTCTGGCTGGGTCAGCCAGTCCTGGTTAAGGCCCTCTATGAACACCGGGGCTATACAACCCAATGGAGCGAAAAGGATAGCCTTTTTCCTGTCGCCGATTCCCTGATTGATTTCATCCGCCTGGGACGCTTGTATGGACTTTTCCCTGAAAATTATCATTATTCCCTGCTTGATTCCCTGCATAAAAGGGTGCATACCCTTGGAGGCAAGCTGGATGCCGTTACCTGGGGGGAAACCGATGTTTTGCTGACCGATGCCTTTGTTCAAATCCTGCACGATATCAAATTAGGCCGGCTGCCATCCGACAGCGTTTCGGTCAGAACAGATTCGGTGCTGGAGGAAAGCCAGGTTTTTGACCAGTTTGATTTTTTGATGCGGGGTAAATCATTAACAACCATCGTATCTCAGTTGGAACCCCATCATGATGGGTACCGGAAAATAAGGGAGGCCATTCCGGCCTTTTTAGCCACAGCCCGATTTGATAAGGAATGGACCAAGGTCCCCTTCCCGGTCAAGGATTCAGTTCTTTATAAAGAGAAATTATTCAAACGACTTCAGGAAGAAGGGTTGATTCCCGATTCCCTGGTCACCCCTGACCGGGCTTTGATGATCAGCGCCCTGAAACAGTTTCAAAAGGCAAATGGACTGACGGATGATGGGAGAATGGGAGCCCAGACGGCACAGCGCCTGAACAGTTCCGACCAGGACCGGTTCTTGCAACTGGCCATTACTCTGGACCGGTACAAGATGCTGCCCGCGGAATTGCCGGAAAAATATGTCTGGGTCAACATCCCGGCTTATCAGTTAACATTAGTGGAGGATAACCAGGAGGTGTTTCGGTCGAGGGTGGTGGTAGGAAAACCCATAACCCGTACGCCGGTCTTGACCAGCGCCATATCCCAGATGATTACTTACCCTCAGTGGACCATTCCCACCAGCATTATAGCCAAAGAGATATTACCCGCCCTGAAACGGGACCCCGGCTACCTGGCCAAAAAGGGCTATTCGCTTGTTAATTCGGATGGTGAGGAGGTTGACCCCTATACCGTGGACTGGAGCAAGTACAGCAAGGGTATTCCTTACAAGGTTGTACAGGGATCGGGGGATGACAATGCCCTTGGAGTGCTGAAATTCAATTTCAACAACAAATATTCGGTGTACCTCCATGATACCAACCAGCGGTACTTTTTCAGTCGCGCTGAAAGGGCCCTGAGCCATGGTTGCGTTCGGGTACAATCCTGGAAGGAACTGGCGGATTATATCCTCCGAAATGACAGCCTGGAGGCCATAGAAAAAAGTACCCGCAATTTCCTGCCTGCCGATTCACTTTCTAAGTGGCTCATTAACAAGGAAAAACATACCATCGCCATTCGCAACCGGCTGCCTGTTTACATCCGTTATTTCAGTTGTGAAGCCAGTGAAGGAAAGCTGGTCTTTTATGACGATATCTATCAGGAGGATGCCTTGCTGAAAAAACACTATATTTCGGCAAACATTTGATGCATGCCCCTGCAGAAGGTCTTGTTTCTCATACTGTTTTGGCTTTCAGCGGCCCATTTTTCCATGGCCCAGACTACGGATAGCCTGACCTCCAAGAAGAAAGTGTTTTATGGAACGGCCAGTTTCTATGCCGATAAGTTTGAGGGTCGTAAGACCGCTTCAGGCGATATTTTCAGTCAGAAAAAAATGACTGCCGCCTGCAATGTGCTGCCCCTGGGAACCTGGATCAAGGTAACCAATCTCCGGAATGGCAAATCGGTGGTGGTAAGGACCAATGACAGGCTTCATCCCCGGATGACCCGCCTGGTCGATCTGAGCAAAGAGGCTGCCCGCCAACTGGGTTATATCAAGTCCGGCCTGACCCGGGTGAAGGTGGAGGTTTTTGGGAAAATCAAACCCAAAAATACCTGAATCCTAAATGATTATTTTATTTTCAAGTCTAATACATACCTGTTATTTTTGCCCCTACAATTAAAACTGCCAGCATTATGAAGAAAATAACTGCTCTGCTTATTGCTCTCTATTTTCTGGTTCCGGCCACCCAGGCCCAGGATGAATACACAAGGCCTTCCCAAATAGGTGTTAGTTTCTTTATGAACGACTATACCACGGCCAGCCGTATTCGCTCCAGCTCTCTGGCTTCGGTACTCAGAGACAAGCAGTGGGCTAAGCCGGGCACCATGAATCCTGGTATCGCCCTTCATTATTTCAAAGGACTAAAGCCTCATATCGACTTTGCCGGAACCCTGGGGTTCTCCGGAGATGATGAAGCCATGCCAAATATGACCAGCAATTCCAGCGGCCTGTTGGTAGAAGCCGATGCTTCTCTTCAATTCAAAATGTTCACCGACCGTTACTGGATCCAGCCTTACCTGTCTGCCGGTATCGGTGCCCAACAATACAAAAAGAATTTTGGGTCTTTCATTCCTCTGGGAACTGGTTTGAAAGTGAATTTCTTTGGGGAAGCTGATCTTATGATCGCGGCCCAATACCGTGTTCCTGTTACCCCCGAAACCTCCCGCTATCGTTTCTTCTATAGTTTTGGCATCGCCGGCAATATCACCAAGCGCAAAGAGCCCAAAGTGATCCCGCCGCCCCCACCACCCGTTGTTGATACCGATGGTGATGGCATCACCGATGATAAGGACAAATGCCCCACTGTAGCAGGTACGGTTAAATATGATGGCTGCCCTGTTCCTGACTCTGATAAGGATGGCATCAATGATGACAATGACAAATGCCCCACCGTTCCCGGTATTGCCCGCTACAACGGTTGCCCCATACCCGACTCCGATAAAGATGGTATCAATGATGAAGAAGACAAGTGTAAGGACAAACCCGGTGTGGCCCGCTACGAAGGTTGCCCTGTACCCGATACCGATGGTGATGGCATCAATGATGAAGAAGACAAATGCCCCACCGTTCCCGGCGTAGCCGAGCAAAATGGTTGCCCTGCTATTTCCCAGGAAGTAATCAAGAAGATCGAATTTGCCGCCAAAAATATTTATTTCAATGTAGGAAGCGCCAAACTCCTTAGCAAATCCTTCAAACCGCTGAATGAAGTGGTGACCATCATGAAGGAAAACAAAGACCTGCTGCTGGATGTAAGTGGTCATACCGACAACACCGGAAACGCCGCCCGCAACCAGGCCCTGAGTGAAGCCCGCGCTACCGCTGTAAAAGCTTACCTCGTCAGCAAGGGAGTTGAAGAAGCCCGCATCACCGCCGCCGGATTTGGCCAGGATAAACCTGTAGCCGATAACAAAACCGAAGCCGGTCGCAAGCTGAATAGGAGAGTGGAGTTGAAAGTGGGTTATTAATTTGAAATAAGAAATACAGAATAAATAAGAAAGGGCTTGAATAAAATTCAAGCCCTTTCTTATTTATAATTCTCTATTCTTTTTACTCTATTCTATTTACACTTTTCTTAATTCCCTATTCTTGCTTTCTTATTCTTTACTACCTGCGTCCTACTTACTCCTTATCGCCACAACCGGATCCATTCTCGATGCTTGCGAAGCAGGAATGATTCCGGCGAGGATTCCGATGATAAAGCAGATCACCACGGCCACCACCATATTGGAAGTGGAAAGATAAATGGGGAAGTTAAACACCCCACTGAGGATCTTAGTTAGTCCAAAGACCAGCAACAACCCGATAACACCACCTACCAGGCAAAGAAAAGCGGCTTCCAGCAGGAACTCGGTCAGAATGATCCGGCTTTTGGCACCCAGGGCCTTTTTTAACCCGATCTGGCTGGTCCGTTCCTTTACTGTTACAAACATGATATTGGCTACGCCAAAAAGGCCTACAATAAGGCTAATACCGCCAATAATGGCCCCTCCGAGGTTGATACCGGAGAATGCCTCACTAAAGGCATTGCTCCAGTCATTCACGTCATTAAGCGAAAAATCGTCCTCCTGGGTGGGTTTTAGCTTATGAATGGCCCGCATACTACCCCGGAGGTCCTCCTTCAGGGCCGTACTGGGGATGTTTTCCCTGCCTTGAACGAGGATCAACGGAGAAGCATTCCTTTCATTCATGATATTTCGGGCGAATTTATAGGGCATCACCAGGCTTTGATCAAATTGCCAGCCACCCAGCATCTGGTTACCCTGCTTTTTGATGACACCGATCACGGTGATCTTTTTCCCCTTGGTGATGATCTGTTTACCTACGGCTCTTTCGGCATTTACAAAGAGCTGTTCAGCCACCTCGTTACCGATCAGCCCGGCATTGGTACCCCTTTCAAATTCGCTGGCGGAGAAATACCGTCCATACCTGACTTCTATCGGTTGGATATCATCAAATTCCTCGCTGAATCCATACAGGATGACGTTGGACAGGATGTTATCGGAATACTCGACACTGGCCGAGGCATTGATCATAAAGGCCGCATGTCCCGCCGTATAGGTTCTTTCCTTGATCTCTTTGACTTCTTCAAATTTGGGGAGGGGGCGTTTGATGAATTTCCACCAGGGGTAATCGGGTCCGCCACCCTGGCTATAGTCCCATTTGTCAAGGTAAATGGTATTGGTACCAAAAGCCTTGATCTCATTTTGAATATTCTTTTCCAGGCTGTTTAAAGTGGCCATCACACCGATGATGCAGAAGATGCCGATGGTTACCCCAAACAGGGAGAGAAAAGTGCGGAGCTTGTTTTTCCACAACTCCTGGGCGGCCATTTTTAGGCTGCTGAAGATGATTTCAAATGTCCGGAACATAAACAAAAGTACCCCCAAATCTCTATTTTTTCCATGAATTATGACCGGAGGTCGATTACCTTTGCGGCTTGCTATGAAGTACGAGAACGAAATCAATAAAAGACGGACCTTCGCCATCATCAGCCACCCCGACGCCGGTAAGACCACCCTGACCGAAAAATTCCTGCTTTTTGGGGGAGCCATCCAGGTAGCCGGAGCCGTTAAAAGCAATAAAATCAAGAAACACGCTACCTCCGACTTTATGGAGATTGAGCGTCAGAGGGGTATCTCCGTGGCTACTTCGGTCATGAGTTTTGAATACCAGGGTATCCTGATCAACCTTCTTGATACCCCCGGTCACAAGGACTTTGCCGAAGATACCTACCGCACCCTGACAGCCGTTGACAGCGTTATCCTGGTGGTGGATAGCGTAAATGGGGTAGAGGAACAAACTCGTCGCCTGATGGAGGTATGCCGGATGAGGGATACCCCCGTGATCGTATTTATCAATAAAATGGACCGGGATGGAAAGAACCGGTTTGACCTTCTCGAAGAGATCGAAAAGGAATTGTCCATCCACCTTCATCCCATGACCTGGCCCATCAACAGCGGAAAGGACTTTAAAGGGGTATATAACCTGCATGACAAAAACCTGCGCCTTTTTACCGCCAATACCAAGGCCACCGAAGATGATGTGATCGCCATCAATGACCTCTCCGACCCGGTGGTGGATGAGAAATTAGGGGAAAAAGATGCCGCCCAGCTAAGGGAGGATGTCGAATTGGTTGACGGTGTTCACGGGGTATTAAACAGCAATGACTACCTGGCCGGAAAAGTGGCCCCGGTATTTTTTGGCAGCGCCATCAACAATTTTGGGGTAAAGGAAATGCTGGACACATTTATCCGGATTGCCCCGGTTCCCCGTAGCCGGGAAACCTCCGCCCGTAAAGTTGACGTAGGGGAAGACAAACTCAGCGGCTTTGTATTTAAGATCCATGCCAACCTCGACCCTAAGCATAGGGACCGGATCGCGTTCTTCCGGGTATGCTCCGGACGTTTTGAAAGAAACAAGTACTACCATCATGTGCGCCTCGACAAAGATGTTCGATTTAGTAACCCTTATACATTCATGGCCCGTGACAAGAGTATAGTGGAAGATGCCTACCCCGGTGATGTGGTGGGGTTGTTTGACACAGGCAATTTTAAAATAGGGGATACCCTGACAGAAGGGGAGGATTTCTTTTTCACCGGCATACCTACCTTTTCCCCGGAAATATTCAAAGAAGTGGTGAACAAGGACCCGATGAAAACAAAGCAACTGGAAAAAGGTCTTATGCAATTGACCGATGAAGGGGTTGCCCAGTTATTTACCCAGTTTGGTGGCAATAAGAAGATCATTGGCTGTGTGGGGGAACTTCAATTTGAAGTGATACAATACCGGTTGCTGCAGGAATATGGCGCTTCCGTGGAATTCAGGGCCCTGCCTTTTTACAAGGCCTGCTGGATCACCTCAAAGGATGAAAAGAAACTGGAGGAATTTACCCGGTTCAAAACAAATAACATCGCCGAGGATAAGGATGGTCACCTGGTATATCTCGCCCAAAGCGAATGGTTTCTGAATACGGAAAGGACCAATAACCCGGATATCGAGTTTCATTTTACGAGTGAGGTTCACAAGTAAAGGTCAGGGCATGCCGGTGTAGTTATGGGGAGTAATAGCCCTTAACTCTTTCTTTACCGCCTCGCTTATCTTTAATCCATCAATGAATTTGCGGATACTCTCCTGTGTGATTTTGTGGTTGCCACGGGTTAATTCTTTTAAAGCCTCATAAGGTTTGGGGAAGTTTTCCCGGCGTAATACGGTTTGAATGGCCTCGGCCACCACGGCCCAGTTATTTTCCAGGTCCTGGTAAATCGCTTCATCATTTACAATCAGTTTACCCAGCCCTTTTTCAAGCGAGCGCATGGCCAACAGGGTATGGGCCAACGGTAAACCGATATTGCGGAGAACGGTAGAATCGGTAAGGTCCCGCTGCAAGCGGGATATAGGCAACTTGGCCGACAAATGTTCAAACAGGGCATTGGCAATTCCCAGGTTACCCTCCGCATTTTCAAAGTCAATCGGATTAACCTTATGGGGCATGGCAGAGGAACCAATTTCTCCCGCTTTTACTTTCTGACGGAAGTATTCCATGGAAATATAAGTCCACACATCCCGGCAAAAATCAATCAGGATGGTATTGATACGTTTGATCGCGTCAAAATGCGCCGCCAGATTATCATAATGCTCGATCTGGGTGGTGTGTTGCTGACGCGTCAGCTCGAGTTTATTTTCTACAAACTCATTACCCAGTTTGATCCAGTCAACTTTTGGAAAAGCAACATGATGGGCATTGAAATTCCCCGTGGCACCCCCAAATTTTGCACTAAAGGGGATACCAATGATTTGTTCGATCTGCCTTTCGATCCGCTCAAAAAAAACCTGGATCTCTTTGCCAAGTCTTGTCGGGCTGGCGGGTTGACCATGCGTGTGGGCCAGCATGGGAATATCTTTCCAGTCCTGAGCCAGCACTTTAAACTGGTTATTCAGGTTTAACAGGGCTGGTAAATACTCATATTCGAGGGCGTGTTTCCAACTCAGGGGGATGGCAGTATTGTTTATATCCTGGGAGGTAAGGCCAAAATGGACCCACTCTTTTTCCTTCCCGGCACCGGCCTTTTCCATTTCCTGTTTGATAAAGTATTCAACGGCCTTTACATCATGATTGGTGGTGTATTCGATCTGTTTGATTTCCTGGGCGTCCTCCAGGCCAAAGTCCTCCTGAAGTTTTCGAAGGGATTTGACCACTTTGGTGGACAATTTAAAAAACTTCTTATCAGCCAGAAAAAGCAGGTATTCCACTTCCACCCACACCCGGTATTTCATCAGGGCATATTCAGAAAAGTACTCATCCAGGTGATGAACCTGCTTCCGGTACCGGCCATCAATGGCGGACAGGGCGGTCAGGGGGGTTAATTCCATAATTTGTTTTTAAATCGTTTCCTTGGTTACCTTTGCTGCCGCAAAAATAGCTTAATTGGCAGAGAAGATAAAAGTTGGAATTGTCAGCTACCTGAATGCCCGGCCGCTTGTCTATGGACTGAAAAAGGAACCATTGGCCAGCCGTATTGAGTTGCTGGAAGATACCCCGGCCCGCCTGGCGGATATGTTGCTTAAAGGCGAGATCGACCTGGGGTTGGTACCTGTGGCCACCATTCCATTATTACCCGAGGCCCATATAACAGGAAATTACTGTATTGGCACGGAGGGGGAGGTTGCCTCTGTTTGCCTGTTTAGCGAAGTACCACTTGAACAGATAGAAACTGTTTATCTGGATTACCAAAGCCGGAGTTCGGTAGCGCTGCTCAAATGGATCATGCAGGAGTACTGGGGTATTTCTCCCGCGCTGGTGGAGGCCGAAGATGAAGATTTTCGAAAAAAGATAAAGGGAACCACCGCCGGGTTAGTTATTGGCGACCGCGCCTTTGAACAGAGAAAGGTATCCACCTTTATTTATGATCTTGGATCTGAATGGAAGAAGATCACGGGTCTTCCTTTTGTTATTGCCGCTTGGGTAAGCGTGAAACCACTTCCTCCGGATTTCATCCAGGCCTTTGATGAGGCCAACGCCCTTGGAGTAAATGCGCTGGATGACCTGCTAAAGGATATTTCTTACGAGTTATACGACCTGCGAAAATACTATACCATCCATATCAGTTACCCATTAAATGAGGCCAAGCGCCGTGGGATGGATAAATTTTTGCAATTGATCAGCGGTGGATAGGGGTTACAATTTTATCCAATTCTCGGGGCAAAGGTCGTAGGTATCTTTTGGGCCCTGGTCAAACCAGCGTTGCGGGGCAATCACCTGTTTATCGGGATGCTGCCCCAGCCAGGCAGCCCACCAACTAAAACTGCTGTTGGCAATAATATTGTGACGGCAGCATTGCATCAGGTAAAAATCTTCATAATGATTGCTGGCCGTTTCGGAAGAAATATAAATGGCATCCTCCTGGGCGATCTCGTTCCTGACCCAATCAATAT
>JAYRZH010000023.1:34859-38975 GCA_041916555.1 Chitinophagaceae bacterium
CTGAAAAGAAATAAAATTGAAGATCGTTATACTGCTTTTTCAGGTGGGCGATCGCAGCGTTGTAATAGTCCGCGGAACATAGCCCATGATATTCCAGGAAACCAGGTTTGGTATAGTCGGTCCGGCGGATATGAACAGATACCGATTGCCCTTCTTTTAGTTTGTCTCCCAGAGCGGAGACTCGTTGGATCTTTTCGGGGGGCATGGCCAGTTCCCGCAATAAGGTTTCACGGATAGCCTGAAAGTACTTTGGACTTTGGAAATTTCCTTTCAGGTAACAGAAAGGGCCAATATTCTGAAAGGCAGCGTCATAGTGGAAATGCCTTTCCCGGTGATAGGTACGCCATTTTTTTGGACGCAGGTATTGTACCGCCTTGGATAAATTGGAGGAGGGCTTAAGGGAATTGATTTCTTCGGGTGTAGCGATTGAAAATTGAGTGGGAAATTGTCCCAGTTCAAATTTTCTAAGATCATACCCTGCAAAATCCCTGACATCCACTTTTAGTTCCACCCCATGACGCAGACTCAGGTACCTGCCTGCGGCATACTGGAAGAACTGGTTGCCCATGCCACCGATGATGTAGGAGATGATCATTCTTGTATCCGTTATGAATTTAGATTGATGGTTTTCTAAACCAAAAGCACCCACAAGGAAACTGTTGTTGCTTTATGGTGCCTTCATCGGCATTTTCAATGAGATCACCTTTGTCAGGAATCAATGTAAAGTTCATTAATTCACAGCCTGAAAAGTATTCAAGGACCTGATTTTTGGTATAAAGCCGCTGTCCATTAAACTCTATCCTGCCGTTGCCCAGCGGAGCTACAAATAGAATATCTCCCCCCTTTTTTACAACCCTAACCAATTCCTTGATCGCTTTCAGGTCCCCTTTTGGGTCTATCGGGTCTCCATACCGACCCAACCCAATATGCTCAATGGTGTGCATACAGGAAATAGAAGGGATGGATTCCGAATCAAAATGCAGGTTAGTAAGATCTGCAAAGTTTGATTGGTAATTAGAAAGTGAGATCTCTGCAATCCGATAATCATAAAAATGAACAGGAACAAAAGCGGAGGCTATTGTGCTAAAAGAGAGAATTGATGAGATGTCAACATGGTATTCTGGGCGGGTTTTTGATAAAACCCTGGCAGCCCAGGCAGGATGCAATACATAGTGCCTGTCAAAAGGGGTTGTCTTTAAACGGTCTGAAAGACAGGGATAAATCTCCTGAAACCGCATCGTAAGCCTGCCATCATTTAGCTTCTTGAATTGCCTATACTCACCAAGAAATTTAAAAAAATAGTAAACCTTTTTGGGGAAACGTACCAGGATGTCTTTACCTAGTATGACGAAATATCTCTTTAAATACATGGCCTTAACTTAACTTCTTTACATAAATATCCCCAAAGCCCGTTTCAATGAATTCCTTCGATTGAACATGGGATAGAAATTTTTCAAAGGATACAAAATCGTCTAATTGGTAAACCATGCCTTCTCCAACAGAATAATTAAAGACATATTGTGAAGAGAGATTTCTGCATAACTCAAGACACTCAATTAGTTTTCCAGTTTGTTCTGGAACTGTGTATTCAAAGGAAATAAATGGAATGGGTTGATGAAGCCCTTTTAATACTTCCACTTCATAACCTTCCACATCAATTTTACAAAACTGAGGCAACCCGAATTCGGCAATGAGTTTATCGAGTGTTGTTATCCGAACCTTTTCCTTTTTCTCCCAGTTATGTTGTTTGAACCTGGATTGCTTTACGCTTTCAATCCAGTCTTCGGCCATCGAGGATATAGTACTATAGTCAGCAATGTAAAGGTCTTTTTCAGTTTCAGTAGCGCCAAGTCCCATTCCAACAACCTTTATTTGATTTCCAAATTTCTGGTGAAGTGTTTCGATGCAATTCTTTTGTGGTTCAACCGCAACTACTTTTGCTCCGATGGCAAGGAAAACATTTACGCGGTTTCCTACGTTTGCCCCGACATCATAAACAAGGTCTCCGTTTTTTACAATCTGGGAATAAAATTCCTTTCTGGGCTGAAAGTGTTTTTCATCCTCTAATTGATTTTGCTTTTCTAACTGCCTGAATCTATAGTTCCTATATATTCTATAGATGCCAGTTTTCTTTAGAAATTCTATCATGATCCGTTTCATAAATGGTTAATCCCATTACCTGTTTCTTAAAGACAGGTGATAGGTGTTGATACTATGGCTCCTGAATTATCCACTGTAATACGCCAGCAATTCCCATTGGGTGATTTCATGATGATCCCGCTTCCGATCTGATCGATATTTACATCTCCGGCAAACACATGTAATCTTGAACGTGGTGTCCCGCCATTATTCATGCCTATGCCAACAAAGTTGTTTGTTTTGGTGGCTACCAGAGAGTGGGTGAACGTGTTCTGGTTAAAAATGGAAAAATTCCCTACACCACCGGCCGTATTGGTTGTTCCTCCTACTATTAAGGTAAACTGGGTGTTAGATGGGTTGTTTTTAAGCGCAATGGAGGCATGCCAATTATCCTCTGATTCAAAAAAGGCGATACTTCCACCAGGCCCTACATTCGATGGTTGCTGGCGAATATGAAGTGGATACTGAATATGCGCATCTAATCCGATACCTATTTTTGGAACGGACGAATGGATGCCATTTGCATCGGGTATCCAATAAGAATTGCCTGTATTGGTAATTGTATTCCCAGTAATACTGATTCCGGTTCCTGCAACTAAATTATGCGAGATCGTATTTCCAGTAATACTAATCCCCGTTCCAGCCAGGTAATTTCCATTAATGATATTCCCATTTGTAATGGAAATGGCATTACCGGCTACCAGGTGGGTACGACGGGCATAGAGGGCATAAGGAACACTTAATAATTGGGTAGTGCCTTGAACTTGGTAGGAACTGCTGCCATCAGCGGCGATCTCTACCTTCAAAAACTTGTCTCCCGATCCCCAGTCAATATTGGAAAATACACCACTTATTGGTGTACCAGCCCCAATGGCCAAGGTAAACAACCCAAAATTATTGGTGGTAGTGGAATGGGTCTCCTGGTATAAAGTGGTGCCATTGACCGATCCATCCAGTATGGAAAACCGAACATTTACATTTTGTGTGGGTATGATCAAACCGGTCGCTGTGCGGGCCACCGCCTGGTAATTCAAGGATTGCGGCACCTGTTGGGCCAATACAGATAAAGTGGCAATGGCCAGGATAAGGGTAAGGGCGAATTTCTTTGTCATGGTTGCTATTTTTATAAGTGGTAAAATGGTTGATTTAATGTTGCTTAATGATCTTCAGGGTCTTGTACTCCCCGCCACAACCTGGCAATAACCGGATGATATACATGCCGGAAGCCAGCTTTCGCAGGTCAATGTAGTTGTTGAAATACCGGGTGTTACTGACCAGTTTCCCATCAGCCGCATAGATCTGGTAACTCGTGATCCAATCATGCCGGCCAACTATCCGGATATAATCCTGGGTGGGGTTGGGGAAATACTGTAGCGTATTATTAATGATATCACAGGTGGGATCCGCGACTTTTACTGCCGGTTGCAATACCCCTTGCGTAACCTGGTTATTCCCCCCCGGGAGCGTGGTAATGGCTATCTCCCCAATCGAATATTCGATTTGATAATCGGTTGATACCAGGGTCTGGCCAGTACTGTTGACCACCGTTTGACCCTTAACCAGAGGACCAGACAAGGCCAGCCCCAGCAGGAAAAATAGAATCTTGTTTATTTTCATAAATCGGGTTTTGGTAAAAATAGCAAAGAAATCCTTCAAAATAGCCTTCAACCGATCTGTTAACATGGTACAATAAACCAACCGGTCATAGGCTGTAACACCCCATTTTTGCTTCCGGACCTTCCAATAAATCCGCTTGGTTTGAAAATACAAGTAATAAGGATTGATCTTTCTATAGTGTACATGGGTCGTATTCTGACTATGTACCCTGTATTTTATTACCGGCCTGGGGATCTTCTCTATATCATATCCGTCAGACAGCAAATTCAGCCATAGGGGATAATCTTCTACCGCGTACTCTGGCAACTGCTGGCTGGTGTCATATCCGTATTTTTTTAATACTTCGGTACGGATCATCAC
>JAYRZH010000024.1:0-36797 GCA_041916555.1 Chitinophagaceae bacterium
GTGGTTTCCTTATTGGTGGTATTTCCTATTCCAATGATGGCGATATAACAGCCGCCATGGGAGAAGGGGATTACTGGGTAGTAAAACTGGATGCCACCGGCAATTTACAATGGACCGAAAACCGGGGTGGCAGCACCAATGACCATCTCCGATACATGGTTTATGACCCCAACCAGGAGGAGTACTACCTTGCCGGTGATTCTGATTCCTATGATGGCGATTTTACCGATGGACAAGGGGAAACTGATTTTGGAATCCTGAAATTCAAACGCCCGGCCCGGGATACCCTCGATTCCCTGGTTTGTTCACTGGCCAATTTTGTTTCTCCCGTGGATACCCTTGCCGATCTCTGCGGAAATGATTCGGTCTATGTTACCTACCGCCCGGTCTTACTCACCAGTCCATTCAACCTGCTTAAGAAGAGCGATACCATATTTGTAGGCGAATCCGTCACCCTGCCTTCTTCGGGAAATGGCACTATTACCTGGGACCCCCACCCAACCCTGAGTTGCACAACCTGTCCCAATCCCATAGCCACTCCCGCCACCACCACTGTTTACAGGGCCAACAATTCCCTGGCCCAGGATTGCAGTGTAAGCGACCAGTTCACGGTGGTGGTGCTAAATGAAGCCGTGGTGCATATTCCTACTGCCTTTACACCAAACGGTGACGGACGCAATGATTTCTTTGGCCCCATTGGCAAAGTGCCCGAAGGGTATTCGATGCAGATCTATAACCGCAATGGCGAATTGGTTTTCCGAAGCAAATCCCTCTACGACCGATGGGATGGCGTGTTCAGGGGTAAACCTCAACCAGGCGGTGTATTTGTGTACTACATAAAATATGTTGACTTACAAAACCAGACACACCAGGAAAAAGGAACCCTGGTACTGATCCGATAATCATTCACGGTAAACTAAACCACATGGACAGAAGAGGATTTCTGACAGCGGCCCGCAACAAGGTAAGACCTCGTAAAGAACCCCTCCCCCAATGGGATGAACGGGTAACAAGCGATCTGACGCCTTATGCCGGCGCCTGGACCAGGGCCGAAGTGGCCCACCTGCTCAAACGCACCATGTTTGGCGCGAAAAAAGCAGATATCGATTATTTCCTGGGACGCACCCCCAGCCAGGCCGTTGATGAGTTGCTGAACAATATTCCCGTGGTATCACCCCCTCTGCGCGATTATGGATTGATCGCTGATGAAGATGGCGTTCTTCATGATGATATGGGCGTGCCCCAGGGACAAACCTGGGTAAACGACTTTAATACAATCAGCTTCAATGAGATCCGGGGAGCCATCAATAGCCTGCGGGTGGCCAGCCTGCGTAAATGGTGGGCCGGACTGATCATCAACCAGAACAGAAGTATCTGGGAAAAAATGGTTCTCTTCTGGCACCATCACTTCTCCGTACAGGTAGAGGAAGTGGATAATGCCACCATGATGTGGAGACACCACAACCTGCTTCGGAGCAACGCGATGGGCAATGTAAAACAACTGGTGAAGGATGTTTCGATCGATCCGGCCATGCTGATCCACCTCAATGGATACCTGAATACCAGACTGGCCCCGGATGAGAATTTCGCCCGCGAACTACAGGAATTGTTTACCGTGGGGAAAGGACCCGGTTCTGACTATACCGAGAATGATGTGATCGCCGCAGCCAGGGTACTTACCGGCTGGCGGATCAACAGTACCTATGATGCGTACTTTGATGCCAGTAGTCACGATACCGGAACAAAATCCTTCTCGGCCTTTTATGGCAATACCACCATCTCCAATAGCGGACAAACCGAAGTGGATGCCCTGGTGGATATGATCTTCAACACCACTGAATCGGCCAGGTTCATCTGTCGTAAGCTTTATGCCTGGTTTGTTTATTACCAGATCGATGAACAAACGGAAACAGATGTGATTGAGCCGCTGGCGCAATTGCTGATCTCCAGCAATTTTGAAATCAAACCCGTGTTGTCTGCCCTGTTTAAAAGCGAGCATTTCTTTGACCCGCTTAACCAGGCCTGTTATATCAAGAGCCCGCTGGATATCCTGGCAGGCACCCTGCGTGAATTTAATGTACCCTTCCCGGCTTATACCGACTATGCTGCCGGTTATCCCCTGTTCAATTCCATTTACCAGGGGGCTTCCGATATGCAGCAAACCCTGTTTCAGCCACCCGATGTATCCGGCTGGCAGGCTTATTACCAGGATCCCATGTATTATGAAATTTGGGTAAACAGCAACTCACTTCCCAAACGCGCCGATTTTACCGACGCCCTGGTGAATGACGATGTGATCGATTGCCGGGCCTTTGCCGCCTATTCCTCCAATCCGGCAGACCCCAACCAATTGATCGATGATGTGACCGGATTACTGCTACGATACCCACTTTCGGCCAATTCAAAAACCTATGTCAAGAATAATTTCCTGATCAATAATTCCGGTAATGATGCCGTATGGACGAATGCCTGGAACAGTAATAACAATGCCGTGATCAATCCGGCGCTGAAAGACATGTTCCGCTTTTTAATGAACCTGCCGGAATTCCATTTGATGTAAACCAATCCAATTTATCTAAACCTAGAAAATCACCCCATGAACCGTAGAAACTTTCTGAGAAACAGTGTGCCTGCCGCCGTAACACTACCCAGTTTCCTCAATGGGTTTTCCTTTACCACTTTTGGTTCGGCCACGGACAATTCCCTTTCCAGGTTACTGGGGGGTGAAGCTGCCAATGACCATGTGCTGGTGCTGATCCAACTGGCGGGTGGCAATGACGGAATTAACATGGTGATACCACTGGATGTGTACGCGAACTATTACAACGCCCGTACAAATATCGCCATTCCCCAAAGTAAAGTGCTTCGTCTGGATGGGACGGATCGTTCCGGGTTACACCCGGCCATGACCGATCTCCAGAATATGTTCAACGAAGGCAAACTGAATGTGGTACAGTCGGTGGGATATGAAAACCAGGATTTCTCCCATTTTCGTTCTACGGATATATGGATGAGTGGTGATGCCACACGCAACCGCCTGCAACGTGTAAAAACAGGATGGCTGGGCCGGTACCTGGAAAATGAATACCCCGGTTATCCCCAGGCATACCCCAGTGCGGAAATGCCCGACCCGCTCGCCATTCAGATCAGCAATGTGCCAACCCTGAAAGTACAGGGGCCTATCCTTTCCATGGGGCTTAGCATTACCGACCCGGAAAGACTCTACACATTTGTCAACCCTTTTAATGATTATCCCCTGACCGCACCGGCCGCCAATAAAGAATTAAGGTATGTGCGGATCATCTCCGAAAAAACCAAGATCTATTCAGATATCATCCGCGCCGCTTACCAGCGTTCCAATAACCTGGCCACCTACCCCGATAATAGCCTGGCCCATCAATTACAAATTGTGGCCCGCCTGATCCGTGGTGGGTTGAAAACAAAAGTGTACACGGTATCCATCGGCGGTTTTGATACACACAAGAAACAGGTAAATGCCAGCGATACCACCACCGGCAACCATGCCAACCTGATGAAACAAATAGCCACCGGTATCAGCGCCTTCCAGCGTGACCTGGAACTGATGGGCGAAGATGACCGCGTATTGGGTATGACCTTTTCTGAGTTTGGCCGTCGTATTAAATCCAATGCCAGTCTGGGTACCGACCATGGCGCCGCCGCCCCCCTGTTCCTGTTTGGTAAACATGTCAAGAAAGGGATCCTGGGCAACAGCCCCGATATTCCTGCCGATATCCAGGTGGTAAACAATATCCCCTTCCAATACGATTTCAGGAGCGTGTATGCCACGGTACTGGAAAGATGGTTCTGCGTACAACAACCATTGATCGATACCATTTTGCTCAAAAATTACCAATCACTTCCCCTGATCAAAGGCGGACCCTGCGGGTTACCCGATGATATTGATGATACCAATAACCAATCGAATAACCTCATACTGAAACTCTGGCCCAACCCCTATACGGTAAATGCTACCCTGCAATTCTCAACCGAAGGTGGCCATACCCTTGTTCAGCAATTAAACGCGCTGGGCCAGGTAGTAAGGGTGCATGTAAACCAGGATTATGCCGCCGGCACTTATAATGTAGATATCTATGGAGATGGCTTACCCGCCGGGGTTTACTTTATCAGATTGCAGAATAAATCGCTGCAGAAAGTAATTAGTGTAGTGAAGACTTCGCAAGATTAGGAGTTTTACCTGTAAGACGCCAGGGCACTAAGTAGCGCAAGAAAGGTATTACTAACCTTGCGTTGCCTTGCGTCCTGGCGCCTTAGCGGTAAAAAAAATTAAATATACTTCCTGATTTCCTCCACCAACTCCGTCTTGGTAATCGGAACCCCCATGATCTTGTTATACCCTTTCGCGTCGATCAGGTACAGGTCACGGATGATCTTGATAAGTTGTCCGTTGTTGATTTCCGGGACCAACACTTTCTCATAATTTTTGAGAATATCGCCCAGGTTCTTGGGGAAAGGCCGAATATAGCGTAAGTGGGCATGTGCCACGGAATGGCCCTGGTCAACCAGCTCGGAAACGGCGGTCTTGATGGCTCCATAAGTTGAACCCCATCCCAGCACCAGTACTTTTCCTTTGGCCGGACCGTTGTCAATCTTTTGTTCGGGTATGTAATCAGCTATTTTATCCACCTTGGCCTGACGAGTCATCACCATGTGCTGGTGGTTCTCGGGGTCATAGCTAACGTTACCTGTAATATCCTGTTTTTCCAAACCGCCAATCCGGTGTTCCAATCCGGCCGTACCGGGTATGGCCCAGGGGCGGGTCAGTTTTTCATCTCTTTTGTATGGCTGGTATTTGGCTTCCCCATCTCCCAGTTGTGTTTTAAACTTGATATTGATCTCCGGAAGATCGGCACTCGTGGGGAATTTCCAGGGCTCGGCGCCATTGGCAATATATCCATCGCTAAGCAGCATCACGGGTGTCATGTGCTGGAGGGATAAGCGGGCGGCTTCAAATGCCACATCAAAACAATCGGCCGGGGTAGAAGCCGAAATAATCGGCATGGGGCATTCCCCATTACGGCCATAATAGGCTTGCATCAGGTCACTTTGCTCGGTTTTGGTTGGTAAGCCGGTAGAAGGGCCCCCGCGCTGAATGTTGACGATCACCAGGGGAATCTCCAGCATCACGGCCAAACCCATGGCTTCGCCTTTAAGGGCGATACCAGGACCGGAGGAGGTAGTTATCGCCAGGCTTCCACCATAACTGGCCCCAATGGCCGAGGCAATGGCAGCGATTTCATCTTCAGCCTGAAAAGTTCTAACCCCAAAGTTTTTATGCTTGGATAATTCATGCAGGATATCCGAAGCCGGTGTAATGGGATAGGAACCCAGGAACAGGGGCAAACCGCTTTTCTGGGCGGCAGCAACCAGTCCATACGACAATGCCTGGTTCCCCATGACGGAGCGATAGGTACCCGATTCCATTTTCGCCTTTTCCACCTGGTAGGTAGTGGTAAAGGTTTCGGTGGTATCGCCATAGTTATATCCGGCACGAAGCACTTTGATATTGCTATCCAGGATATCCTGTTTTTTGCCAAATTTCTCTGTCAGAAACTGTTCGGTGTTCTCGAGGGATCGGCCATACATCCAGTACAGGAACCCCAATACAAACATGTTCTTGGCCCTATCCTTTTCCTTCATCCCCATGGTCATATCGCTCAGGGCCTCCCGGGTAAGTTTGGTCACATCAATGCGGATCACTTCATAGTTGCCCAATGAACCATCTTCCAGCGGGTTGACGCCATCGGGGTAGTTGGCCAGTCGAAGGTTCTTGGTATCAAACCCATCGGTATTGGCAATGATCTTCCCCCCTTTTTTCAACACCCCAAGGTTGGTCTTAAGGGCGGCGGCATTCATTGCCACCAGCACATCACACATGTCACCGGGGGTAAACACGGGTTTACTAGAAAAACGAAGTTGGAAACCGCTCACACCGGGAATTGTACCCTGGGGAGCACGGATTTCGGCGGGGAAATCGGGGAAGGTTGCTAAATCGATGCCTAAGAGCGCTGTATTGTTGGTAAACTGGCTACCGGTCAACTGCATTCCATCGCCACTATCGCCTGCAAACTTGATCACCACATCCTCTACCACTTGAACTTGTCTGGCCATATCGTTAGTACTGAAGTTTTTGGATTTTTTAAGCTGTCTGATTAATCCGCATATTTAGCAAAAATCGGCCAAATAAAGGATGATTCCATCCATAAATTTCGCTGATTTGGTATAGCGGTCAAAGGGTGATGGCCGGTTTGCCAAAATAGGGGTGGAGCACCGCCGGTAAGGCAATGCCATCGGGCCCCTGGTTGTTCTCCAACAGGCTGGCCACGATCCGGGGAAGGGCCAGGGAACTGCCATTCAGGGAATGGGCTACCTGGGTCTTTCCATTTCCATCCTTAAAACGGATCTTCATCCGGTTGGTTTGGAAAGATTCAAAATTGCTTACAGAGCTAACCTCCAGCCATTTGCCCTGCGCGGCACTATACACTTCAAAATCATAAGTCAGCGCCGAGGTAAAACTCATGTCACCGCCACAAAGTTTCAGGATACGATAAGGCAATTCCAGTGTTTGCAACAGTTTCTCTACGTGCGATACCATTTCCTCCAAAACCTCATAACTGGTTTCGGGACGAACCAACTGCACGATCTCCACTTTGTCAAACTGGTGTACCCGGTTCAGGCCCCGTACATCCGAACCAAAACTTCCCGCTTCGCGGCGAAAACAGGGCGAATAAGCGGTCATTCGTACCGGTAAGTCGGATTCCTTTAAGATTTCCCCCCGGTAAATATTGGTCACGGGAACCTCGGCCGTAGGGATCATGTAAAATCCATCGGCCGGCATATGGTACATCTGCCCCTCTTTATCGGGAAGCTGACCGGTACCATAGGCGGTATCGGTATTCACCATCAGCGGAGGGAGGTATTCCGTATATCCGGCATTAGTATTGTAATCCAGAAAATAGGAGATCAACGACCTTTCCAACCTGGCACCCTGTCCCTTAAACAATGGGAAACCGCTACCGGTAATCCTGGCCCCTGTTTCAAAATCAACGATGTCGTATTTCCTGATCAACTCCCAATGAGGCAGGGCATTATCCGGGAGCTTGGGTATGGTGCCACCTTCGCGGACGGTGATATTATCAGCCGCAGAATGACCCGGTTGAACCTTATCCGATGGCAGGTTGGGAAGTTTAACCAGCTCCTCTTCCAGGGTCTTTTCCACCTGGGCCATTTTTTCCGACAAGGGTTGCAAAACAGCCTTCCATTCGGCCACTTCCTTCTTGCGGGTCTCTGCCTCCTCTTTCTGACCCTTGCCCATCAGCATCCCGATCTCTTTAGAAGCCGCATTTACCCGGGCCTGGGTATTATCATATTCCAGTTGCAGCTTTTTTCGCTCATCATCCAGCCTTATCACTTCATCCACCACAGACATATCCTTGAAATTTTTGATCGCCAGCCGTTCTTTGACCAGAGCCGTATTCTGTCGTATAAAAGGAACTTGTAACATGGATGAAATTTTCCGCAAAGATAATCGCCTGCGGCGAGCTTCATTCATTTTGTCTCCCGCCTTATGGGCATAAGCATAGGTTGCACCGCTTGGTAAAGGCGCTTATCTTCGCGTATGACCTCCTTTCAAGACGATCTCCAAACCCGCTGGTGGACCCTCGAAGCTCAATTGGTAGAGCGGTTTGGGAAAAAACCTGACCTGGAAACCATCCTGTTCCTCATCGGTATCCAGGAATTTGGCCAGATCAGGGAAAATTTTACCAAAGAACAGAAACAGGACCTCATGCATGTAGCGGTCTGCAGCCTGCTTAGCCAAAGCGGATATTATGAACTGGAAGGTAAAGACCCCGATGGCTGGCCTCATTTTCGCCAGCTAAAACCCATGCCGGTAATGGATGCCAAACAACAGGAAGATTTCCTAAAAGACCATATTTTGCTTTACTTGCAAGACCATCAATTTTAACCAACGACGATGAAAAAATGGCTCACCGCGGTCCTGACCCTGCTACTCGTATTTCCCGCCCTGGCACAAAAGGATTCTACCCTGAAAAAAAAGGACAGGAAACGCGATATCCTTATCCAGACCACCATGGGAGATATTGTGGTCAGGCTTTCTGATTCCACCCCTTTGCACAGGGATAATTACCTCCGGCTTGCCAAACTGGGGTATTTTGACAGCATTTTGTTTCACCGCGTGATCAAGGACTTTATGATCCAGGGGGGCGATCCCAACAGCAAGACCGCTGCCAAAGGCCAGCCCCTGGGGAATGGAGGACCTTCCTACCGCATACCCGCCGAATTCCGGGTCAGCCTTTTCCATAAAAAAGGCGTGATAGCGGCAGCCCGAGACAATAACCCGGAAAAATCAAGCAGTGGCAGCCAGTTCTATATCGTACAAGGAAAAAAATTCACCGATGCGGAATTGGACAACCTGGAAAAGACCCGGTTAGGGGGCCGAAAGATCCCCCTGGTTCAACGAGAAGTTTATAAGACCATTGGTGGTACCCCTCACCTCGACCAAACCTATACGGTTTTTGGCGAAGTGGTAAAGGGTATTGAAGTCGTGGATAAAATCGCCTCGGTAGAAACCAGTAAGGGCACCGATCGCGACCGCCCGCTGGAAGATGTGCGTATCCTTCACACCAAATTGATCAAACGGAAAAAGAAAGGATAAGAATTTCTGTTTTCCCCCTCTATTTCTTCATATTTGCAATTCAAAAGTCAAACGCATGAAATTTCCCGCCAACCTTCGCTATACGAAGGAACATGAATGGATCAAACTGGAAGGCCAAACCGCTACCATCGGCATCACTGAATTTGCCCAGGGTGAATTGGGTGATATCGTATATGTAGAGGTTGAAACCATCGGTAAACCCCTGGCTGCCGGTGATGTGTTTGGAACTGTGGAAGCCGTAAAAACCGTTTCCGACCTGTTCCTTCCTGTTTCTGGTACCATCACCGAGCTTAACCCCGCCCTGGCCAATGCCCCCGAACTGGTCAATACCGACCCCTATGGCGAAGGCTGGATGGTAAAAATGACTGTTAACGACCCGGCTGAAGTAGAGGCCCTGCTTGATGCCGCCGGTTATGAAGCCGTGGTTGGGTAAAACCATTCCCCCGGCTTTTACGTATATATAGCGGACAATGTCCGCTTTTTTTATATCTTTTACCAACTACTTGAACCAAAAAGGGACATACAGCGAACAGGAGCTGGTGGCATTGCTACGTGAGCAGGACGAACCCGCCTTCAGTTATCTATATGATAACTATTCAGGGGCGTTATACGGGGTCATCCTGACGGTGGTGAACGACAGTGAAACAGCCAATGATGTGCTCCAGGACGTGTTTGTCAATATCTGGCGAAAGATCGGGCAATATGACCCTTCCAAAGGGCGATTATACACCTGGATGCTCAATATAGCCCGCAATGCCGCCATCGATAAGATCCGTTCCAGGGCCTGGCAAGATGGCCGAAAAAACCGGCCCCTGCCCGAAAACCTGGAAACAGTAGGCAGCAGCATGGCCCCGCAGACAGCAGATGTGGGATTGAAAAAAATACTGGGCCAATTAAAGGAAGAGCACCGTACCCTGGTGGACCTCTCCTATTTCCAGGGCTTTACCCATGAGGAGATCGCCCGGATACTGGAACTGCCACTGGGAACGGTAAAAACAAGGATACGAACAGCATTAATTCAATTACGAACCCTATTGCAATAAGTTGAACCTGCAGGAATACATATCAAGCGGTATCATCGAAACCTATGTGCTCGGCCTGGCCTCCGAAGAGGAAAGAAGGGAGTTTGAGCAATATTGCACCCAATACCCCGAATTGGTAAAGGCCCGCCTTGCCTTTGAACAAGAACTGGAAGCCAATGCCCTGGCCAGCGCCACCCCACCCCCGGCCCTGGTCAAACAAAAGATCTGGGCAGAAATCAAGCCTGTACAACCCCAGGCCCCGGTGGTAAAAATCAACCAATTCTGGAAATATGCCGTAGCCGCCTGCCTCATCCTGCTGGCCGGCAGCCTGCTCTGGAATTTTAGCCTGCAACAACAGAACAAGGATATTCGTCAAGACCTCGCCTCCATGCAACAGCAACTTGACAATACCCGCCGCTCCCTGGCCGCCATGGAAGCCGATGCCTCCGTGATTCAAAAACCCGGCATGAAAATGGCCACCCTCAATGGTATGGAAGCATCCCCACAAGCCATGGCCACCGTTTACTGGGACACCACATCCAAAGATGTTTACCTGATGGTAAACAATCTCCCACAACCCCCCAGCGACAAACAATACCAACTCTGGGCCATCCTCAATGGCCAACCCGTGGATATGGGTGTGCTGAACATGTCAAACAAACCCATCCAACTCTACCGCATGCGCAATACCCAACACGCCCAGGCCTTTGCCATTACCCTGGAAACCATGGGCGGAAACCCTGAGCCAAAGGGGAAGATGTATGTGATGGGGAAAATATAAAAAATACAGATTACACGGATTACACGGATTACGCGGATTACACGGATTTCGCGGATTCTATAGATTTCTCAGGGATGGTTTAAAATCTGAGAAGATGAATTTAACGTAATTATTTACGGGCCGTTTTTGGTCCGTAGTTGGTAAGGGAGTCTTCATCCGGAGGCTCCCTTTTTTTATCTATCATTGCAAAAAAGACCTCTGTTGAAAAATATACCTTCCATCGTACCCGCCTTGTTATGGTCCGTCATCCTCACCATACTGCTCTGTCTGCCTGGGGAAAAAATTCCCAGTGGTGGGCTATTTAATATCCCCCACCTGGATAAACCCGTTCACCTTTTTCTTTTTGCCATCCTGACCATCACCTGGTCTTATTTCAGTTGGAAAAAAAACGGCAACCTGTCGTATTGGTGGATCGCCTTATTCTCACTGGCCTATGGCATACTGATGGAATTTGTACAGGCTAATTTCATCCCACACCGATCATTTGACATAGGAGATATTATTGCAGATGCAATAGGTGCCGCCGCTGGCGCCTGGTGGAGTACAAAAAGGTATATAAAAAAATAGACCCCTGTGGAAACAGGGGTCGCAACCAAAACTAACTGCTTATGAGAAAATTGACTGCTTTATTGAGAAGTTCTTTATTCGAAACTTATTCTACTATCTTATAACGCAAATTTACTGCCAATATTTTGAAGGCCGCTGTTAATGAAAGTTTAAAAGGCTCTTCAAGAAATTTCACGAGGAACTATCCCTATGCACCTGCCGTAAATTTTCACTCGTGTATTGGCTGTAAAAGAAAGAACTACAACTATATAACGTGGGTGGGGGTCAAATGTTGCTCGGTTTTTTTATAAAAAAATCTTAATGAATTTCAGTGACATACAAATGACAAATGCCCCTCAAAAACCCTTAACTCCCTCATAATTACAAAGAAGTAAAAACTAATACAATACCACTTTCCGGCTTATGCACATTGCAAAGGGTACTGTGAATAAAAAAGGACCCTATATAAGGGTCCTTGCAAACAATTATGGCTATCACCCGTTAGCCCCCGATCAATCCTTTTAGCATATCCATTACCCCTCCTCCCGACTGGCGGTTTTGCAGGTTTTCCTGGGAACGGCTGGTAAACTTGGCGATCATATCTTGCAGGTCCACATCGCCATCACCATCTGAATCCATGCCTCCGCCGGTAAACCGGCTTACCATATTGCCAATATCAATACCACCGCCTCCTTGTCCACCACCGCCTGAAAGCGAATTCAGCAGATTGCCCAGGTCAAACTGGCTGTTGGCCGGGTCATTGGTGCGTTGTATCAGTCCATTAAGTGATTGTGGTATGAGCTGACTGGCCACGCCACTCGCCTGCTGTGGGCTCATGTTGTATTTGCCAATAAGCTTGCTGGTAAAATGTCCTACCATCATAGCCACCATCGGGTTCTTAAGCAGGGAAGAAATTCCCCCTCCCTGTCCCCCACCCTGAAACATCTGTATGATGTTCTGAACACCTCCTCCGGCCATCACATTTTGCAGACCACTGGCCACAGTGCTGGTGGCATCCGCTACGATCTCATTGTTTTGCTGATTGGGGATAGCCTGATTTTCGATCACCGGCTCCCGGGCATATTCCTTTACGAGGTTGAATAGTTGGTCAAGCATGATTAATGATTTTGATTGCATTCAAGTTAGGGATTTCAACCCAACCGTTGCATGAGCAGAATATTAATTCTGTTGCCTCGCCATTTTCTCGGCATTCTCGGCAAACTGGAGGGCATCAATAAAGGATTCAATATCGCCATTCAATACGGCATCCAGGTTGTAAGAAGTAAGGTTGATGCGGTGATCGGTCACCCGCCCCTGGGGATAATTGTAAGTACGGATTTTGGCGCTACGGTCTCCCGTACTCACCAGGCTTTTCCGGTGCCGGGAAATCTCTTCTTCCTGCTTCCGCACCTGGTCCTCATACAATTTGGTCCGGAGCATCTGCATGGCTTTTTCCCGGTTGGCTAACTGCGTACGTTCTGTTTGACAAACCACCACGGTACCGGTTGGCAAGTGGGTAAGCAATACCTTGGTCTCCACCTTATTGACGTTCTGTCCACCCGCACCCCCGCTTCGGGCGGTCTCCATTTTCACATCACTTTCTTTTAACTCAAAATCCACCTCCTCGGCCTCGGGCATTACCGCCACCGTAGCAGCCGAGGTATGCACCCTGCCACTCGCTTCCGTGGCCGGTACCCGCTGCACCCGGTGCACACCACTCTCAAACTTAAGGGTGCCATACACATCATCCCCCACTACTTCCAGTTGCACTTCTTTATATCCTCCCACCGTGCCTTCATTCTCACTTAAAATAGCGGTCTTCCAACCCCGGCCCTCACAATAGCGGATGTACATTCGTAACAGGTCACCGGCAAACAGACTGGCCTCATCCCCTCCTGTTCCAGCCCTGATCTCCAAAATGGCGTTCTTCTCATCCTGGGGATCCTTGGGTATCAGCATCTGTCTGATCTGTGCCTCCAACTTCTCTTTGCTCTCCTCCAACCCTGGCATTTCCATTTTGGCCAATTCCCGCAATTCTTCATCATTGCCCCGCAAGGCCTCCTGATAAAATTTTTCATCATCCAGCATCTTACGGTACTCCTCATAGGCATGCACGATCCTTTCCAGGCTCCGGTACTCTTTGCTCGTGGCGGCAAACTTCTTACTATCCCCAATGATCTCAGGGTTCGTAAGGGCTACACCTAACTGATCAAATCGGGCTTTTATGGCTTCTAGTTTGTCGAGCATAATTTAATTTTAGAACCCCTGAGACACAGAGGCGCAGAGATAATCTATTCTTCTATACAGGAAGGCTCTTCCGTTTTAAGACTGTACCAGAAAGAATAAAGTCAATAAAGATTAAAATATCCCTGCGCCTCTGTGTCTCTGTCGTCCCAATCTGCTTCTCTGTGGTAATTACCTATTTTTGGCTCGCAAAGTTAAGAGATTTAATAGCATGGGATATCAAAAAATAAAGGCTGACGAACTATTTGACGGTTATCGTTTCCGGGGCCGGGACCAGGTATTGATAACCGATCTTTCTGGTAAAGTATTGGATATTGTTCCCCTTTCTGATGCAGGGGAAGAAGTCCGTTCTTATCCCGGTATCCTGATGCCCGGACTTATCAATGGTCATTGCCATCTTGAACTTAGTCATTTGAAAGGGGTAATTCCCCCACATACCGGACTGATTGAATTTCTTTGCTCCGTTGTGACCAAACGTGACTTCCCCGCCGCTACCATCCAGGAAAAAATCGTACTGGCTGAACAGGAAATGTGGCAGAACGGCATCGTGGCCGTTGGTGACATTGGAAACACGGCGGATACCGCTTTTATAAAATCCCAAAGCCGTATTTACTGGCAAAACTTTGTGGAGGTATTGGGTTTTACTGATGATAAAGCGGAACAAAACATGATGCACTACCAAACCCAGGCGAATATCCTCGACGCGTCATGTGCCTCACGCGGCTCCCAATGCCGCTCCACCCTGGTGCCCCATGCCCCTTACACCATTTCACCCGATACCTTTCGCCGTATCAATAAAGCCACAGGCGGAAAAATCGTCTCCCTGCATAATCAGGAACATCCGGCCGAGGACGAGCTTTACAAAACCGGTGGGGGGGACTACCTCCGCCTCTTTCGCATCTTTGGCATTGAGTCATCTCCCTTTCCGGTAACCGGACTAAGCAGTATCCGCTCCTGTCTGCCCTATTTTGACCAGGGCCAAACCATCTTCCTTATCCATAATACCTACATGCCAGAGGAGGATATCCAATGGGCCAATGAATACGCGCGAAAAAACGGGCTCCGGCTTGTCTATTGTTTTTGCATCAATGCCAACCTGTATATCGAAAACAAAACCCCTGCCCTGGACCTGTTCATCAAAAATGAATGTCCCATCATCCTGGGCACCGACAGCTATAGCAGCAACTGGCAATTAAGCATCGCCAAAGAGATACAGGCCATCCGTCAGCATTTCCCCCATATCCCCACCGAACAGGTGCTTACCTGGGCTACCTCCAATGGGGCCAAGGCACTGGGCTGGGAAAATGATCTGGGTAGTTTTGAGAAAGGAAAGAACCCCGGATTAGTAGTACTGGATATCGAAAAAGGGGTTTCGAAAAGAATAGAGTTATAAAATGCAGGTTTAAAGAACCTCCCGCAACACGTCTAGTGTTTTCATTTTGCCAAACTCCTGCACATGCAAGGCATAATAATTTTCATAGGCAAATAACAACTGCCGGCGAAAATCACGGTTTAACCGGATATCTTCCAGTTCCACCGGCTGCATCACTTTCAACAACTCCGCGGAAACCCTGGCCTGCTCCCCTTCGAGGAACAAGGGGTGCCCTGGTCGTTCAGATACAAAACACCCTTCCTGCAGATCAAGGATATGATGAAGCGAAGAATACCGGTCATCTATCCGGAACCCAAAAAAGGTGGCAAAATTGAGGGAGAAATACAGGGCGAAATTGGCCATTTGCATATCTGTGCTTTCATCCAGGTGACATAGCGCATCCTCGCAAAAATGAAACAGGTCACTGTTGGATTCAGGCTGCTTCAGGCATTTGGTCATCAACTCCACCATAAACTGCGATACCGCATGCCGGGGGATATCGGTAAAAATGCGTTGATATATCTTATGCCAGCGATACTCTTTAATTCGTTGGATATTTTTTGACTCCTGATGATATACCACCAGATCCAGCAGGGCGCCGGGCATAAAACAATTGGCGCCGGCATTTCCTTTTTTGGCAGCGCGAACCCCGTTCACGATATAGGACTGTATGCCAAAAACCTCCGTAAAGACCAGCACGATCAGGCTGGTCTCTCCGTATTTAACGGCCCTCAATACAATTCCCTTCGTGGCTTGTGTCATTTATTGATAAATACGATCTTGGTTGCCATTGTTTCCTTTTTCCCATCAGTAACCAATACCAGGTACACGCCGGTAGATATTTTTCTTCCGCGATAATCCCTCCCATCCCATACGGCCTGACCTCCCAGGGCACGGGTTTGATAAACCAATCGTCCATCAAGCTCGGTAATCTTTACCGTTGAGTTTTCAGCAAGCCCCCGGATACCGATCGTGCCACCATATCCCGGAGGAACAGGATTGGGAAACACCAATACTTCACTGTGACTTTCCCCCCCGGTCGTGGCCGTACTTCTGAATGAACATATCCCTTTGGCCGTAGCAAAAAAGACCTCACCCGTGCTTCCGTCAATCGTTACCCCAAAAACATCATTGCTCAATAAAGGGCTGTTGGATTCATTGAACTGGTAAAGGACCTTCTCCCCTTCCGGACTGATCAGGAATACACCACTTGCTGTGGCAATCCATTTACGATCGGCTCCGTCAACGGCTATGCCCCTTACCTCTTCCCCTTTAAACAGGAACCCGGCGAAATTACCCTGCAAAACCACCGGAATGATGGCCTCACAGGAAGGGTTGCCAAAAACCTGTTCGGGGCATTGAACGATCCCGATCCCGTCATTGGTACCAATCCAGACAAAACCACTTTTATCAACTGCCAGGCTGAGAACAAAATTGGAAGGCAGGTTTCCCTGTCCGCCTCCCTGGCGTAACCATTTCCATTGGTCATCTGCAGGAACATCAATGGTGCCATTGTCTTTAAAACAATACAATCCAACCCCACCCGGCGCAATTATCCATTTCTGACCGGAACCATCCACCACCAGCGATCCCATAACACGATTCCCAGGGGAAAAAGGAGGATCAAATGAGGTCCAGTTCCCATCCCTTTTCCTCACCTGCAAGCGGGAAGCCGCACCATCATTGCTGATCCACAAATGCCCATTGTCATCCATGGCCAGCCCCGCCAGCCGGTATTGACCCGTTGGGGTAGAGGATAGGGGCGAATTTTGTTTAAATGAGGTGATCTGATCTCCCGGGGCGATCCTGATTAATCCCCCGCCAAAAGAGCCTGCCCAAACCGTATCCCCAAGTGGGTCAATGGCCACAGCAAGCTGGTCGCGAAAACTATCAAGCAAAGGGTAATGCCTGGCGTTATAATTTTTCCAGTCGCCACCGCTAAACTGATATAGACCATTGCTATTGGCAGTGACCACCCGGCTGCCGGAAGCTGCCAGGAAACGCCCCTTAACCGCCACCATGGCCCCGGCAGCGATGGAATCGGGTGATGCAGGATGATATTTTTCCGTTCCTGCTCCATCTATACGCAATAGGGCATTCACCCGGTCTGCCACCCAGGTAATATTGTTTTGCCTGAGCGCATAAACGGGGAGGGATATACCCGATTGAAAGTTTTGCATGATAGCGCCAGCCTGGTTGATTTCCAATACGCGGCCCTGCCCACTCTGGATTTGACATAGCAGGATATTATTCCCGGCCGGAAAAACCGAGTTTGTCAACCAGCCGGGGGAATCAAATACCATTGTCCAGCTATTATTGGCTTCCAGCCGGAATAATTGTTCCCCGACAAGGGCAAACAGGCTCGAACCCGAAACAATGACTTTTCTGCAGGCTCCTGCGGGAAGGCCATTTTGCCCGCTTAATAACAACCAGTTTCCAAAAAAAGAAGGATCGGCATTGGATTGTGTTTGTTTTTTTAGTCCTTCTGCCGTGGCAGCATAATACACCCCGTTAAAAAGCGTAAGGGCGTTCACCCTGGTTTCAGCACCTGATTGCCCAATGCGCCAGGTCGAACGGATCTCATACCGATCGGCATCCACCTGTATTACCCCCAAACCAGTACATAAAAAGAAGGAGCCCTGAATTACCGAAACCTCATAAATACTTTTATCACTGGTCCCAACTTCTCTTTTTATATCAGGAATATTGATTATGTCATTTTGGTTGAGGATATCGAGGTTGCTATTGGCATAGGCGATCAACAGTTTTCCACTGATGGGTTCATAGCCAAGGGCCGAGATGCCGGTTTCACTCAATCCGGTGATCCGGCTATAACGATCAATGGAATTTTCGGCGAGATCGAGGGAAAAAACGGAATAGGGTGTTGCGCAATAGACTTTTTCCTCTCCCGCCACCACATGGATGGCGCTGCGATAGGGAAGATGCTCACGCCATTGACCAATAGGGGGAATGGGGGATTGCGCCTGTAAGAAAAGGGAAAAGAAAAGGCCGGTCGCACAAATTATGTTCTTCAAAGTCACGTTCGAAGTTAGCGAGAGTTTCGTTTCTTTGCACACACTAAGCAACTTCTATGTGGCGTAAACTCGGGCAATTCATTCTTCAGTATCGTTTACCTCTGTTGATCACATTGGCCTTGCTGACTGCAGGAATGGGTTACCTGGCAAAAAAAGTGGAGTTGAGCTATGAGTTTGCCCGTGCCATACCCACCGACCATCCAAAATACAAAGCTTATCAGGAGTTCCGGAAAAAGTTTGGGGAAGATGGTAACCTGCTGGTGATAGGTTTTCAAACCGATCAGCTATTTACCGAGAAACTCTGGAAAGAATTTTCCACCGTCAGTAAAAATATCCGCCAGATAAAAGGAGTGGAAGATGTATTATCCGTGGCATCGGCGGTGAACCTGATAAAATCCGCTGAAGAAGAAAAACTGAATTCTGTTCCTGTATTTCGGGATACCGTGCTTAGCCAGGCGGAACTGGACAGTTGCGCACGTTTATTCAGGTCACTTCCTTTTTACAAGGGTTTACTTTATAATGCCGACAACAACACCTGGTTGATGGGGGTGAGGGTAAACAAGCAGGTGCTTGCTTCAAAGGCCCGCGTCAAAGTGGTGGATGATATCACTACCCAGATTGAAAAGTTTGGGAAGGATAATAAACTGGAGATCCATGCCAGTGGCCTGCCCCTGATACGGACGGTCTTTGGTACCCGCATTGCCAATGAAATGCAGTGGTTCCTTTTTGCCTCCGTCATCCTATCCGCGATCATCCTGCTGCTGTTTTTCCGGTCCCTTTCAGCCATGTGGCTTTCCCTCGGGGTGGTTGTCATCGGAGTGATATGGAGCCTGGGGGTAATGGAATTGTTTGGATACCGCATTTCCCTTCTTACAGCCCTGATCCCTCCCCTGGTGGTTGTTATCGGAATACCCAACTGTATTTACTTTCTGAATAAATTTCATACCGCCTACAATGAAACCGGTGACAAGAAAAAAGCGCTGGTATTAATGGTGGAGAAAATGGGTATCGTTACCCTGTTCTGTAACCTTACTGCCGCCATCGGGTTTGCCGTCTTCGCCCTGACCAAAAGCGAGGTATTGCGCGAATTTGGGGTGGTTGCCGGTATCAATATCATGTTGCTCTTTTTTATTTCCCTGGTATTGATCCCTTCTGTTCTCAGTTATCTGCCACCCCCAAAATCCAGGCATACCAAGTATCTTGACAATCCCCGGTTGAACCGCTGGCTGGACCGGCTTGAACGCTGGTCGCTCAACCACCGTAAATTGATCTATGTCTATTCAAGCCTGATCCTGATTGTTTCGGTGATCGGTATGTCCCGATTGCGCAGCGAAGGATTTATTGTAGATGATATCCCTCATTCCGATAAGATCTATACCGATCTGAAGTATTTTGAAACCAATTTTAGGGGTATCATGCCCCTGGAGATCATCCTGGATACAAGGCAGAAAAATGGATTGAGAAGAAATGCCCTGCAGACCTTTAAGAATATCGACTCCCTGTCGCAGTTTATAGCCGCACGTCCGGAAATGGCCAGGCCATTGTCAATTGTGGAAGGGATGAAGTTTGCCAAACAGGCATTTTTTGATGGTGACAGTTCCTATTACTCCGTGCCCGATGAATACGTGATGCCGGCCCTTAACCAGTACTTTAGCGCCCGACCTGCCGAAGGCCAGGCAAATTCCTTTTCCCGCATTGTGGCTTCCTTTATGGATAGCACCCGGCAGGAGGCCCGTATTTCCGTGAATATGGCCGATGTGGGGAGTCATCGCCTGCCCGAAATCCTTGATACCATTCAGCAAAGAGCCAATCAGTTATTTGATACCAGTAAATACACCGTGAGGCTGACCGGCACCTCGGTCACCTTTCAGGAAGGAAACCGCTTTATCATCAACGGACTTAAGGAAAGCATACTCTGGGCCTTTGGATTGATCGCCCTTTGCATGTTGTACCTGTTTCGCAGTGCCCGCATTCTGGTTTGCTCCTTAATACCCAATATCATTCCCCTGGTCATTACCGCGGGTATAATGGGTTGGGTGGGTATTCGCCTGAAACCCTCCACTGTGCTGATCTTTAGCGTGGCTTTGGGTATCGCCATCGATGTGACCATCCGGTTTCTGATCAATTTTAAACAGGAACTCCCCAATCAGGGATATAATATGAAGGAAACCGTCATTGAAACCATACACAGCACAGGTATCAGCATTATTTATACTTCCCTGGTCCTGATCGCCGGTTTTGTGATCTTCTGTTTCAGCGGATTTGGCGGCACCCAGTCATTGGGCTGGCTAACCTCCGTTACCTTGATTACAGCCACCATCACCAACCTGGTGTTGCTCCCGGCTGTCCTTATCTCCCTGGTCAAGTTTAAGCGGAAATAGCATTTTGTTCACCGCTTATCCAAAATTAACAAACGTTAACACCTCGTTAACGGGCCTCTTTGTTGCATAAAAAAGTCCAAAATATGTGTCCTTTAAAGGCCTAGCTGTGTAAACCTAGTTTACACATTTTTTTTTTTGAAACTAAAACCAAATTGCACATGAGGAAACTACTCTTGCTCTGCCTGGCGCAGACCTTCCTGGTCATTGCAGCCCTGGCACAAAAGACCGTTACCGGTAAGGTAACGGACAACACGGGGACACCCGTGGCGAACGTTTCAGTTCAGGTTAAAGGCTCCCGGACAGGTACGATGACCGATGCGAATGGTTCGTATTCGCTCACCGTTTCTACCGATGCAAAAATCTTAGTCTTCTCCGCTGTTGACTTTGTCTCCACGGAAGAATCCATTGGCGGTCGCGCCCTGATCAATGTCTCTCTTGCTCCGCAAGAAAAAGTACTGCAGGACGTAATCGTAGTGGGTTATGGTACCCAGCGCAAAAAAGAAGTGACCGGTTCGATCGCTTCCGTTAAAGGCGCTGACCTGGCCAACAAGCCCGTACAGAGTTTTGAACAGGCGCTGGGTGGACGTGCCGCCGGTGTACAGGTAACTATCCCCAGTGGTGTTTTGAACGCCCCTCCCGTTCTTCGCGTACGGGGTACCAACTCCATCTCTTTGAGTTCTTATCCCCTTATCGTATTGGATGGGGTACCGATGTTTACCGGTGATTTCTCCGGTACCAGCGCGGCCGGTAATATCCTGGCCAGCCTTAACCCCAACGATATCGAGAGCGTGGACATCGCCAAAGATGCCGCTGCCTCCGCCATCTATGGTAGCCGTGCAGCCAACGGGGTATTATTTATTACCACCAAAAAAGGTAAATCCGGAAAGGCCCGCGTAACCGTGGATAGCTGGGTAGGTTTTACCAGCGTATTTGGATTGCCCGAACTGCTGGACGCCTTCCAGTACACCGATCACAAGAACGAGGCCCTGACCAATGCCGGTGTGTTCAATGCCAGCACCAATGCCTTTGCCCTCACCAATGGTCCCGATGGCAACCCCATCAACACCCGCTGGTATGATTATGTGTACCGCAATGGTGTTCAACACAGCAATACCGTTAGCATTTCCGGCGCCAATGATGCCACCAACTATTATTTCTCTGCCGGTTATACCGATCAGGAAGGTATCATCAAGCGCAACGATTATAAGCGTATTTCCCTCACCATGAACCTGGATCACAAGATCAGCAAGGCCATAAGCCTCGGTGGTAAGATCCAGTATTCCAATGAGCAGAACCTGGCCGCCGTTAGCTCCGGTTCTTTGGGTGATGCCTTCTCCACAGCCGGTCTGGGCCGCGTGGTCTTGGTAACAGCCCCCAATATTTCCCCCTATAACAATGATGGTAGCTATAACTTCAATGGTTCCCTGATCGGGGTAATGGGCAACAAGCAAGGACAGGTTGGTTTTAACAACCCCGTGATCCAACTCGATCAGAACAGAAACAACGCCGAGATCAATCACATCATCTCCTCCGCGTATATTCAGGTGAAGCCGCTGAAATTCCTCACCCTTCGTTCGGTGTTCGGAATCGACTATGTACTGGTAGATAATGAGCAATACTTCAGCCCCATTTCCGGAGAAGGTTTCTCCAGCAATGGTTCGGCCAGTAGCTGGTTTAACAAGAACAAGCGTTGGGTTTGGACAAACACCGCCCAGTTTGATCAAACCTTTGCCGAGAAACACAATGTTAGCTTCCTGGCCGGTATCGAACAGCAGAAGTCGGATAACCTTGGTTATGGTCTGAACCGTATCAACGTATCCGACCCCGCCTTTACCAATATCCAGGGAGGTTGGGCCACCCCCAACACAGCCGGTCTGGGTATCGGTGAAAACTACCTGTACTCCGAATTTGGTCGCGTACAGTACAACTACAATAAACGCTATTTCCTCACTGCCAACCTTCGTCGCGACGGAGCCTCTCAACTGGGTGTCAACAGCAAGTATGGTACCTTCTGGGGTGTATCTGCCGGATGGGAAATTGCCCAGGAGAACTTCTGGTCAGCCGCCGGTTTGGATAGGGTATTCAGCAGTTTCAAACTTCGCGCCAGCCATGGCCGCGTAGGTAATATCAGTGGCTTGGGCAACTTTGCTTCCCTTTCCACCTTTGGCTCTGGTCTGTATGGTGGCAATGCCACAGTTGTGTTTAACCAGGCCGGTAACTCCAACCTGGGTTGGGAAACCAGTACCAAGACCGATATCGGTATCAACTTTGGTTTCCTGAATGACCGCATCACTTCCGAGATCACTTATTACAAAAATGATATCGATGGATTGCTGCTTCTTGTACCCCAGCCTCCCTCTGCCGGTTTGCCCTCTGCGCTTCCGGATAACGTAGGTACCATGTACAACAAAGGGGTTGAATTCAGCATTACCGCCACTCCGATCTCCAAGAAGGATTTTAGCTGGAACACTTCCTTCAACATTACATATAACAAGAATGAAGTAACCTCATTGGCCAAGGGTCTGGATCAGATCTTATCCGCCACAGGTGGTCTGGAAAGCCCCAGCATCACCAAGCCGGGTTATCCCATTGGAATGTTATTTGTTACCCGAACCAACGGGGTTGATCCCGCAACCGGAAGAAGGATCTTTGTCAACAAAGCTGGTCAGGATGTTTACTTCCAGCACGTGGCCCCCACCGGGCAATTCCGTTTTGCATTTGCCAACGGAACGCAGTCAGCTTCAGTAAGCGCGGCCGATGCGGTTGTTTATAAAAATACCAACCCCAAATATGTGGGTGGTTTTGACAACACCGTTCGCTTCAAGAATTTTGAACTGAACTTCCTGTTTACTTATCAGCTTGGCTTCTATATTTATTATGGAACCCAGGCCGGTTTGCGCGACCAGCGTTTCTGGAACAATGAAACCGCTATTCTCCGCAAATGGACCAAGCCCGGTGATATCACCGATGTTCCCAAAGCGGTATTTGGCGATAACATCTCCAATGGTTCCTCCTTCCCGCTTGATATTAACGTATTCAAGGGTGACTTTGTCAAGCTGAGAAGCCTCAACGTAGGATACAATATTCCTAAGAGCATTGTAGAAAAGGCCAAGATGAGTTCAGCCCGTTTCTATGTTAGTGGTAACAACCTGCTCATCTTCACCAAATATCCCGGTCCTGATCCCGAAGTTTCCTCCAATGGTAACGGTACCACCAACCAGGGTGTTGACCGTAACACAGTGGCCAATGCCCGTACCATCACCATCGGTTTAAACCTCGGATTCTAAACCCTTAAAAATTGAAGCGTATGAAATTCAGACAATATATTTTATCCCTGGGTTTGCTGGGAGGACTGGTGGTCCTCGGCACCGGTTGCCAGAAGAGTAACCTGAACCCCGTTCCCACTACATCGATCTCCGATCTGTCGGCTTTTGATTCCCCGGCACGTATCGAAGGTCAGGTACGTGGTATCTATGCCACCATCAAGAATGCCGGAATGTACGGCGGTCGCTACCAGATATTCAATGATATCCGTGGTGGTGATTTTATGAACGACCGCACCAACGTGGTCACCGGCTACGATATCTGGAGCTATACCCCCAGTAATGGTTCCGCCAACAGCGTGGAAGCTTTATGGGGACGCGCCTACTATGCCATCAATCTGGCCAACGTATTTATTGATGGAATGGCGGCCAAAGGCACATCGGTGGTTGGAGACGCATTGTCGAAAAACTACCTGGGTGAGGCCCGTTTCCTCCGCGCCATGTGTTACTATGCTATGTTGCAATACTATGCCCGCCCTTATTGGGATGGTAATGGCAGCAAGCCCGGTGTTCCCCTTCGTTTGAAAGGCAATACCAGCTCAGACAATTACAATGCTGCCCGTAATACCGTGGCTGAGGTTTATGCCCAAATACTGGATGACCTCAACTTTGCCGAGCAAAACCTGCCGCTGAGCTATAGTTCAGCTACGCTGAATACCACCCGCGCCCATCGCAATACCGCTATTGCCATGAAGACCCGTGTGTACCTCAGCATGCAACAGTATGCCAATGTGATCACCGAAGCCAACAAGATCGTATCCGCTTCGGCGCCATTCACGGCAACCACCGGCGTGGCCCATGCCCTGCAGGCCAATGTGACCAATGTATTCAAAACGCCTTACACGACGACTGAATCCATTTTTTCCATGCCTTTCTCGTCTGTGGAAACCCCGGGTACCCAAAACCAATTGGGATATTATTATCTGCCTGCGGCCATCAATGGTGGTAATGGAGAATATTCCCTCTTGTCAACAGGCATTGTTTCCAATGCCGGATGGTTGCCAACGGATTTAAGAAGGACCCTGGTGGTTACCTCAGGTGGTAAGCAGTACCTGGCCAAGTTTCCCGGAGCCGCCCCGTTCACCGACTGGGCGCCCGTGATCCGTTATGCGGAAGTACTGCTGAACCTGGCTGAAGCCCGTGTTCGCTCCACCAATACCATCGACGTCCAGGCCATTGCCCTGCTGAATTCCATCCGCAGCCGCTCCGATGCCATCACCATTTTCGCCCCTGGCAGCTTTGCCGATGCAAACGCCCTGCTTGATGCGATCATGACCGAAAGAAGGATCGAACTGCTGGGTGAAGGCTTTGCCGGAAGCGACCTTACCCGTCTTGGCCTGGCCCTGCCCGCCAAGCCTGGTGTAAACTCGATCCCGGCAAGCGGACAACAGTATATTTGGCCAATTCCTTCCTCCGAATTGCTGCTAAACTCGCTGATGACTGATAACTAAGGCCTGCTTACGCTTGCTTGCACTTAGAAAAGCCCCCGGTTTGGGGGCTTTTTTATTTATTATAATTTATTTTTATATATAAATATCAGATGTTGATGTCTGTTAAGTTTTTATAATTTGTTCATCCTCTTATGGTTAATCAGACCCGCTGGTGCAGCAAACCGGCTTTAACATTTGTCCAATAAGTAGTTTTACTGTTTTCTATGGTCTAACCGCAAAAAAATCAACACAATACCCACATTTTTGGGCTCCTGTTGTTAATTTGCGGATTATTAACATTAACTAAATCTAAGTACACATGAGGAAATTGCTCGCTCTTGTAGCAGCATTCGTGTTTATTTCCGTGAACGCGATTGCTCAGCGTACAATTACAGGTACCGTAACCGATGAATCGGGAGCGCCTGTATCAAACGCCTCTGTTTTGGTGAAAGGAACAAACACCGGAACAGCTACCAAATCAGACGGAACCTTTTCTCTGCAGGTTCCCGCCAATGCCACCACCCTGGTGATCTCTTCCATCAACATGCTTTCCCAGGAAATTGCTATTGGCAATCAATCTGTTTTCAATGTAACCCTGGCTTTAAATGCCTCTACACTGGAAACAGTAGTTGTAACCGTTCCTTATGGTACGGTGAAAAAGACTGCTTTCACCGGTTCTGAGAATACCATTTCAGCTACCACCATCCAGAAGCAGCAGGTAACTTCGGTTACCCGTGCCCTTGAAGGTTTGATCCCCGGTTTGATCGCTACTAACGGTGGTGGTGCCCCTGGTACCGGCGCCAGTGTACTGATCCGCGGGGTGGGTTCTGTAAACGCCTCCAGCTCCCCTTTGTATGTGTTGAATGGCGTTCCTTATGATGGTTCCATTACCGCTATCGCTACGGATGATATCGAATCAGTGACCGTGTTGAAAGACGCTGCCGCTGCTGCCCTTTATGGTTCTCGAGCAGACAACGGGGTGATCATGATCACCACCAAAAAAGGTAAAAAAGGAAAGGCTGCCACCAACGTAACCTTCCGTCAGGGTTTCATGACCCGTGGTATCCCCGAGTATGACCGCGTAGGTATCCAGGACTATTATGAACTGTTCTGGGAATCTTACCGCAACTCTTATATCGCTGGTGGCGCTACCCCTGCTGCTGCCGGTGTATCCGCTTCCAACGTATTGACCGGTGCCAGTGGTCTGGTGTACAACGCCTACAATGTACCAGGCAACCAGTTGGTTGACCCCACTACTGGTAAGCTCAACGCCAATGCCAAACTGCTTTGGAATGAGAGCTGGGAAGATGCGCTTTTCCGCACCGCTTCCCGTACCAATGCCAACTTCAGTGTTTCAGGTGCCAATGACAGAACAGATTATTATGTATCTGCCGGCTTCCTGAACGAAGATGGTATTGTTCGTTTCTCTGGTTATAAGCGTTATAACTTCCGTATCAATATTAACACCGCGGCTACCGATTGGCTGACCACCGGTGTAAACCTGGATGGGGCCATGTCTAACAGAAAAGATGTGCCCAGTGGCGGTACCGCTACCACCAACCCCTTCTATTATACCCGTCAGATGGGTCCGATCTACCCGGTTTATCAGCACGACCTGACCACCGGCGCTTTTGTGATCGATCCCGCTACCGGTAAGAATATGCTTGACTGGGGTACTCCTGATCAAATGGGAACACGTCCTTATGCCGGTCGTTCTAACCTGCTGGGATCCCTTGACCTGGATGACCGCTCCCGCGATATCTTCAATGGCAACATGAACACTTACGCGGAAGTTAAATTCCTCCGTCACTTTGCCTTTAAAGCTACTTTGGGTGTGAACTATTTCGCCAACAACATCACCTCTTACCAGAACAACCAGTATGGTGATGCCGCTCCTACTCCTGGTCTGAGCGATGGTGGACGTTCTACCAAAACCAATGACCGTCAGGTTTCCCTCACTGGTAACCAGGTATTGACCTATACCCGTGATTTTGGCAAGCACAACCTGCGCTTCCTGGCTGGTCACGAAAACTACAAGTACATTTATAGCTACGTTTCGGCCAATGCTTCCGGCTTTACCTTCCCCGGTCAAACTGAACTGGACAATGGTACCGGACCCTTTAGCCCGGCCAGCTCCGCTACCGATAACCATCGTATCGAGAGCTATTTTGGAAACGTGAACTATGACTATGATTCCAAATACCTGCTGTCTGCCAGCTACCGAACTGATGGATCTTCCCGCTTCCGTGATGAAGTTCGTTGGGGTGATTTCTACAGTGTAGGTATTGGTTGGCGCCTGACCCAGGAAAAATTCCTGGATAATGTAAAATGGCTGAATGAACTGAAATTCAAAGCCAGCTACGGTGAACAAGGTAACGAGAACATCGGTCTCTACTATCCCTACGTAGCCTACTACTATGCAAATGGTAACGGTACCTACACTCCTCCTTCCCGTCCTGTGAATGAGGACCTGCTGTGGGAAACCAACAAAACCGCCAACATCGGTTTTGACTTTGCTATGTTCGACAACCGTTTACAAGGTACCATCGAGTGGTTCAACAAGCAGTCCGACAACCTGTTGTTTGACGTGCCCCTGCCAATCTCTACCGGTTATTCTTCCGTATGGCAGAACATTGGTAGCATGAAGAACTACGGTATCGATGTACAACTGGGTTATACAGCCATCCGCTCCAAGAATTTCAACTGGAGAGTGGACCTGAACCTGACTTCGTTCAAAAACAAGATCACCAAACTTCCTCCCATCCAGGCCAAGAATGGTATCGTAACTGGTACCAAGAAGCTGATGGAAGGTCATGGTATCTTCGATTTCTGGCTGCGTGAATATGCTGGTGTTGACGCTTCCACTGGTGATGCCCTTTACTACCAGGATATCCTGGATGCCCAAGGCAAACCCACAGGTCAGCGTACCGTAACCAATATTTACAACAACGCTACTTATTATTTCTTTGGCTCTGCCTTGCCTGATTTCTCTGGCGGTCTGACCAACTCTTTTAATTATAAGAATTTTGATCTGTCCTTCCTTTTGACCTTCTCCTATGGCGGACAGTTCTATGATGGAAACTATGCCGGTATCATGCACCGTGGTTCTCCCGGTACTGCCTGGCATTCCGACATCCTCCAAAGATGGCAGAAGCCTGGTGACATCACCAATGTCCCCCGCCTGCAGAATGCCGTTGCCGGCCAGGATGGTGTTTCCACCCGCTTCCTGTTTGATGGTTCTTATGTGAACGTGAAGAATATCACCCTGAGCTACACCCTGCCCAAATCGCTGGCCAACCGCCTGCACATGGGTAGCGCCCAGTTCTTTGCCAACGTGGACAATGCCGTATTGTTCACCGCCAAGAAAGGGATGGATCCTCAGCGTGCTTTCAATGGTACATCTGATGCTACCTACACTCCGTTCCGTACCATCAGCTTTGGTTTCAACGTTAACCTTCAATAAAATAAACGAAAACAGATATGAAAAGAATTCTTTTAATAGCGGCTCCGGTCCTGATGCTTATGGTAGCAGGATGTAAAAAGAGCTACCTGGAAACGGTTCCCTCCGATGCAGCCAGCGAAGCACAGATCTTTAGTAAGATCAATGCCGTAAACGCTGCACTCGGTGGGATGTACAAAGAAATGTTCACCTTCGCCGTGGGTGGCGGTAGCCACTCCGACTACGGTCAAAAATCATACGACCTGTCCATTGACCTGATGGGTAATGACATGGTGGTTCACAGCCAGGGTTATGGCTGGTACAACACCACTTACCAGTACACAAACTGGGGTCTGGCCACCACTGCCCAGATGCCTGATTTTGCCTGGTACCGTTACTATGACATGATCAAACAGGCCAATAAGCTTTACAATTTTGTTGACGGGGTAACTGACGCCACCGCCACACAAAAAGAAAGCATCAAAGGGCAAGCCCTGGGTATGCGTGCTTATTGCTACTATTACCTGATCAACTACTACCAGCAGACTTACAAAGGCCATGAAACAGCCCCCGGTGTTCCTATCTATACATCGGATACAACCGGTGGTAAACCCCGTGGTACTGTACAGGATGTTTACAACCGCATCATTGCTGACCTGACTGAAGCTGAAACCCTGTTGACTGGTAAAACCCGCGCTTCCAAGAACGAGATCGATGTGAAAGTGGTTCAAGGCCTTCGCGCCCGTGTGGCCCTCGTGATGGAAGATTGGGCTACCGCCGCTACTTATGCCAACAAAGCCCGTCAGGGTTATGCCCCGATGACTTCCGCTCAGTACACTGCTTTCAATGGTTTCTCCTCTGTTACCAACCCCGAATGGATGTGGGGTTCCGTGATCAGCGCTTCGGAAGCTACGATCTATGCCTCCTTCTGGTCGCATATGGATATCCGCACCGGTGGTTATGCCGCCCTTGGTCAGCAGAAGAAAATCACCAAAGCCCTGTATGATCAGATCCCTGCCGGTGATGTTCGTAAGACTGTATTTGTTACCCCCGGTACCGGTACTTCCAGCAACCCTGATTACAACCAGATCAAACACCAGGTGCCTGATGTATCCAACCGCTGGCAGGCTGATTACCTGTACATGCGCGCCGCTGAAATGTACCTGATCGAAGCAGAAGCATTGGCCCGTCAGGGTCAGGATGCTCCCGCCCGCACCGTACTGGAAGCGCTGGTTCAAGCCCGTTACCCCGCCTATAGCGCAGCCGGTTTCTCCGGTGCCGCTCTGGTGAATGAAGTCCTCCTGCAAAGAAGGATCGAACTCTGGGGTGAAGGTTTCTCCCTGCTTGATATCAAACGTCTGAACCAGGGTCTGAACCGTCCTACTGGTGCCGGTAACCATGGCGCTCCCAATTTCAACCCGGTGGTGTACACAACTCCTCCGCATGACCCCCGCTTCCTGATGCGTATTCCGCAAAGGGAACTGGATAACAATGCGAGCATGACACCCGCCGATCAAAACCCTTAATCGCAGGAAGCAACTAAATAAACTATCATGAAGAAATTAATGATCTATATGCTGGTAGCAGGCTCCATCGCGGGCCTTGCTTCCTGCAAGAAAAATAACATGGTGGTAGATAAGGATCCGTTGACACCCAGCTTTGCAAAGTTCAACACCGCTACTACTACCGGGACCTATTATATCAAGAGCACCAACGAGCCTTACAAACTGCCTATCGGTTTTACCTCGGTATCCGATAAAGACAGAACAGTGAATGTAACCATTACCACCACCACAGGCGCCGCAGCCGGTGTGCAGTACACTGCCCCCGCTACCTTTACCATGCCTGCCGGTAAAACAATCGATACACTCCTGATCAACGGCTTGTTCTCCGGTTACCCCCTTACCTCCCGCGTGGATGTGATCACCATCACCCTCACCGACGGAGATGTACCCGTTGCCGCTTACAATAAGGCGTTCACACTCACCATGCGTAAATACTGCGATGTAATCCTGGCCAACCTGGCTGGTGATTATACCCGCACCTACGAGAATGGAACATACGGGCCTTATACCAGCACCATCTCTAACCTGGTTTCCACCGGCGCCACTACCGCCACCGCTACCCTGTCCAATATCTACGACAGCGGTATCTCGGCTACCATTGGCCTTGATTGGACCAACCCGGCTGATTTCAAAGTAACCATGGCTGGTCAGAACACTGGTTTCACTTCAGGTGGTTTGCCCCTGTTTGTAAGGGCTAACTCCACAGGAACCAAAACCTTTAGTTCCTGCGACAACACCTTCACCATCGCCCTTCAACTCTATACCTCCTCCGGAGTATATGATTCCTGGGTAATGACCATGGCGAGATAATTGAATAGTATTATCAGCATCATAAAAAAGACCCCGCCAAATGGCGGGGTCTTTTTTATGATGCTTAATTCAATGACTTATTTCAGGACTTCCAGCAACTTACTCTCCAGCATCGGCCCACGCAGGTTCTCCGCTATCACCACACCCTCCGGGTTTACCAGCACATTAAAAGGGATTCCCTGTACCTGATAGGTACTGGATGCTACCCCCTTATCATCCCGCAATTGGGTCCATACCAGCATATCCTTTTCCACCGCTTTTCTCCAGGCCTTCTCATTCTCATCCACCGATACCCCAAGCACGGTAAAATTCTTTGCCTTGTATTTTCCATAGGCCGCTACCACATTCGGATTCTCCTCCCGGCAGGGTTTGCACCAACTGGCCCAGAAATCTACCAACACATATTTTCCCTTCAATGAACTCAGGGTCACATTATTCCCATTCATGTCATTCAACGAAATTTCAGGGGCAGGCTTTCCGGTAAACAGGGCCGCGGGTTGCTGCTGCCTTTGCCTGTTAACGGCCTCCATCTGTGTAGCATACCGCTTATTGGCCGCGATCACATTATCATCCTTCCCAAATTTGTCGGTAATGGTTTTTAAAACAGTACCAAACTCCTCCGGACTATAAAAATTCTGGTTAAACTGGAGTACCAATACCTGTACAATGGGACTGGGGCTGGTCTTTACCACCGCCTCCACATCCTTCTTAACCTCAGCGGCTACCGCTTCCTGTTTGGCACGCAAGGCCATCAACACTGTGTCAGGAGTGCCATTCCTGGCCAGGGTATCCATCAATCGGCTCATACTGTCCAGCGCCATCAGGTGCCGGTTATTGCCTTCAAAAAATTTCTTTAACTCATCGGTGGCAGGTGAGCCGCCGTAGAAAAGCGATTTCTCGCCCTTTGCCAGGTCCCCGGTGATCTTGATCTTATCCCCGTCACTGATCAGCGAGCCAAAAGGATAGGGACGGGTATCCGTGCGCAGGTAATATAAGTTTTCGCCGTTGATATCGGCGATCATCATAAACGTTCCATCTGCCTTTACCTCTGCCGAATCAATCGGTTGGGTGGTCCCAAGATCCAGCAATATCTGGTCGAGGTACACTTTCTTTGCATTCAGGTTGGCGATCTTCCCTTCCACCGTATAGGAACGGGTCGTTTTTTGTTTACAGGAGGCAAGCAATCCCAGGACTGCCATAAATAAAATGACTCGGCGCATATGCTGTTTTTGTTGTTAGTTGCTTAGTTTCTTCAGGATGAGTTCATTCACCACTTTGGGATCGGCCTTTCCTTTTGACTTTTTCATCACTTCCCCTACAAACAGGGCCAAAAGTCCCTTCTTACCTTTCTGGTATTCCTTTACCTTTTCGGCATTTCGGCTTAATATTTCGTCAATCAGGGGCTCAAGCTGACCGGCATCGCTTTCCTGCAACAGGTTCAATTCCTGTGCCAGGGCCATGGGTTCTTTGTCGGGCGTTTGAAGAAGGGCATTAAAAAGACGGGTTGAAGCAGAAGAGAAACTCATTTTCCCCTCCTGTACCAGGTCAATGACCCGGGCCAATTGCCCGGTTGAAAGAGGAAAATCCTTTACTTCCCGGTTATTCTCATTCAACCATGATTTTACCGGGCCAAGCATCCAGTTGGCCGCGGCCTTGTAGTTTTTTGTCCGGGTAATCAATAATTCAAAATAATCCGACAACTCTTTTTCTTCGGTAAGTACACCCGCATCATAAAGGGGCAACTGGTACTCTGTGGTATAGGTTTCAATTCGCTCGGCCGGCAATTGTGGTAAAGTGGCCCTGATGGAACCCAGAAAATCCTCAGTGAGGTGAAAAGGCGTGAGGTCAGGCTCGGGGAAATACCGGTAATCATCCGCTTCCTCCTTATCCCGAATGGCAAAAGTGGTTCCGTTATTGGCATCAAAACTGCGGGTCTGCTGTAAAATGGTCTCCCCCCTTTCCATCATCTCCATCAATCGATGCGCTTCATGGTCAATGGCCCGTTTTACATTGCGGATGGAGTTAAGGTTCTTAACCTCTACCTTGGTCCCAAGCTTGGTTTCTCCCTTTTTGCGAACGGAAATATTGGCATCACAACGCAGGCTTCCCTCCTCCATATTCCCGTCACAGATCTCCAGGTAACGAACCCTTTTCCGAATCTCGGTGAGGTAGGCAAATGCTTCTTCACTACTGCGTATATCCGGCTCCGTTACAATCTCGATCAGGGGAACACCCGCACGGTTCAGGTCAATGCTGGTAAAATCCTCTTCTACATCGTGGAGACTCTTGCCGGCATCTTCTTCGAGGTGGATGCGGTTTAAACGAATGGTCACTTCCTTCCCGTCCACCTGCACGGTTACCTGCCCGCCTTTGCATATAGGGGTTGTGTGCTGGGAAACCTGGTAGCCCTTGGGAAGATCGGGGTAGAAATAATTCTTCCTGGCGAAATAGTTGAATGACTCGATCTCACACTGACAGGCCATCCCCATTTTCACGGCAAATGCAATGGCCTCTTTGTTCATCACCGGTAAGGTACCGGGATGGGCCAGCGAAACTGGCGAAACCTGGGTATTCGGCTCATTGCCAAATTCAGTGCTGTCGCCACAAAAAAGCTTGCTACGGGTGAGTAGTTGGGCATGAACTTCCAGTCCAACCACTATTTCATATAAAGAAGAAAGATCGGCCATTGAAGGGGCAAAATTAGGAAACTCGACCGAGGAATAGGGTGTGTTTGGTCACCCGGAGGGATATAAAAAAACCACCCCGCTAAAGCGGGGTGGCCACTCTTGACTCTGCTGGTAGCATTCTGCCTATGATGCTATAACTCAGCCGTTTTTAATTTACGGGGCACTTTGATCTCCACCGCTTTCACCTTACCACCCCGCATCAGTTTTACCGGTATCGATGCTACTTTGGCCTTAAGATTTTCACGGTATAACCTGGCCACTTCTTCCGCACTATTCACTTCCTTACCGGCAAATTCGGTGATCACATCTTCTTCGGCAATACCCGCCTTAGCGGCATTGCTCTCGTCATCCACCCCCAATACTTTTACCCCTTTGCCATCCTCGGTATCCTGTACGGACAAACCCAGGCGCATTTCATCATCAAAGAAACGAAAACTGTAGTTATCCGGGGTCCTTACACGGGGCATGGTCAACGCCTGTCCACGGGGGAATTCGAGTTCACCCAGCGCTTCCAGTTCGCGCATTTTAGGCATCAACGCGTCCATATTATATACACCTGTCATGCCTTCCAGTTTACCCAGTTCGGCAGTGGTGGTCATTTCTTTTTTATCACGCTTGTAGGTGATCTTTACCTTATCTCCGGGCTTATGCGCACGAATCGCCTTGGTCAGGTCATCGGGTTTCTCAATTTTTTCCTCATCCACTTTCAGGATAATATCCCCATCCTTTAACCCGGCTTTTTCAGCCCCACTCTCGTCAGTTACATTCGTGATCTCCACCCCGTCATCCGATGACTCGGTGGTAACCCCCAGCATGGCGCGGTTGCCACTGGTGGTGGTCAAGGCAAAGGGATGGTCCTGGTTCCAATTCATGCTCCAGCCACCCTGGCCTGGCATCATGGTCAACCCTGTGGCTCCCTTAAATTTGTTTTTAATAACGGTAATATCCTCCTCCTTCAGGTCATTGATATCCTTTCCATTCACCGTCACCTTATCCCCGTTGATCTCCACAACGATCTTTTCCTTCTTGTCTCCGGTGGTGGTTATGATGATCTGCTCCACTTCACCCTTCTTCTTTGATTTCTCTTTTTCATTCTCCTTCTCATCCTGGGCATTCACACTGCCTATCAGCAGCAAACCGGCCAACAAGAGGGAAGCGGGTTTCAAATACTGTTTCATAATTCGTTTGTTTTTGTACTACGTTAAATTTCGTAGATCAAATATAGAGTTTATTCTGAAATACGAAAATCTTCGGAGGGGGATTTTAGGATTTCTTTATGATTAGGGGGGTGGGGTTCTCGCGGCGGGCGCAGAGGATAAGACGATCGCGGCGGCCTACCTTTCTTCGAAAATAGTTAAGCCGCAGCGCCCGCCCCATCCTTTGCGCTCGCCGCGAGAAACCAATCAAATAATAATCAATTAGTTATAAAATACTTCGAATGGCCGCGATGCTCTTCTCCAACCCCATTACATCCGTTCCGCCGGCAGTGGCCAACCCCTTTTGTCCACCCCCGCCACCCTTGATCAGGGGGGCAATGGTTTCTTTAATCAGTTTGTTGGCGTCCAGTCCTTTTGAGGCCAGCACAGTATCGGAAATACCGATGGCGATATAGGGTTTGCCATCCACATTGGCCCCCAGCACCGCTACATAATCGCCCAGGTTATTGCGCAGGTCGAAACAAAGTTTCTTCAGCGCATCGGCCCCGGAAACCTCTACGATATCGGCCACATAGGTTATGCCGTTAATGATCTCGTCCTTTTTCAATAATTCATTTCTTATTCCCACCAGGGCCCGGTTCTCCAATCCTTCCAGTTTTTTGCGTAAAGCTTGAATCTCCTCCGCCTGATTCTCTACTGCCGCTTTCAGGTCTTTGGGGTTTTTTAGCAGGGTGCCGATTTCCTTGAGCAGGTCAAGTTTTCCGGTAAGGAATTCTTCCGCCTGTTCCCCACATACCGCTTCTACCCGGCGAACACCGGCGGCAACAGCCGTTTCCAGTTTTACCTTAAACAATCCCAGTTCCCCTGTGGCGCCCACATGGGTACCACCACAGAGTTCCACCGAATAAGTGGGGTCAATCACCACCACCCGTACCACATCCCCGTATTTTTCACCAAACAAGGCCATGGCGCCAAGTTTCAGGGCTTCCTCCTTGGGCATTTCCTTGATCACCACGGGAATATTCTCCCGGATCTTTTCATTTACGATCTTTTCAATGGCCAACAATTCTTCATCCGTCACCTTGGCAAAATGGGAGAAGTCAAACCGCAAATGTTCCTCATTCACCAGCGACCCTTTCTGGGCCACATGGGTGCCGAGTACCTTGCGCAGGGCGGCATGTAGCAGGTGGGTAGCCGAATGATGAAGCGCGATATTCTTTCGACGGCTGATATCCACCCGGGCCAGCGCTTCGCCTTCCAGGTTTTCAGGAAGGCTCTCGGCAAAGTGAATGATCAGGTCGTTCTCTTTTTTTGTATTGACCACGCGGATGGTATTCCCATTTACCTGAATGGTTCCGGTATCCCCTACCTGGCCGCCACTCTCCGCATAAAACGGAGTCACTTCCAGCACCAGTTGATACATATCCTTCCCCTTGGCGCTTACTTTTCGGTATTTCACGATCCGGGTCTCATTTTCCAACAGGTCATACCCGATGAATTCATGACGGGCAAACTCATCCAACACCACCCAATCACCGGTATCCACGGCCGCATTTTCCCGGCTACGGTCTTTTTGTTGTTGCATTTCCGCTTCAAATCCTTGCTCATCCACCTGTAATTGTTGTTCTGTGGCGATCAGGCGGGTAAGGTCAAGAGGAAAACCATAGGTATCATACAATTCAAAAGCATCCTTTCCCCTGATTTGTTTTTTATCCCCGGAATGGATGATCTCATCAATCCGTTTCAATCCTTTCTCCAGGGTCCTTAAAAATGTTTCTTCCTCTTTCATCACCACCCTGGCTACAAAATCCACCTGCTGGTGAAGCTCGGGGAAAACAGTCATGAACTGTTCGGCCAGTACCGGCACCAATTGGGTAAGCAGGGGTTGTTTATAGTCCAGGTAGGAATAATAATACCGCACCGCCCGGCGAAGGATCCTTCGGATCACATATCCGGCGCCAGTATTGGAAGGCAACTGACCATCTGCGATGGTAAAACTGATGGCCCGGATATGATCGGCCAATACGCGAAAGGCAATGGCCTGTTTGCTATCACTGTAGTCGTATTTCTTACCACATATCTTTTCGGTGGCGGCAATGGTCCCGGTAAAAATATCGGTATCGTAGTTGGAGGTTTTCTCCTGGAGAACCCGTACCAATCTTTCCAGTCCCATCCCGGTATCCACATGTTTGGCGGGAAGTGGTTCGAGGGAACCGTCTTTCAGGCGGTTGAACTGGATAAACACATTGTTCCAGATCTCGATGACCTGTGGGTGGTCATTGTTGACGA
>JAYRZH010000025.1:0-36587 GCA_041916555.1 Chitinophagaceae bacterium
GCAGAAGCATTTACCACATCAAGGGCAACGGGAGTGGAAGTTCCTTTCTGATAAAATTGAAATTTAAAAACGACATAAGAATATCCTACCACATTACCACTGCGAACATAAGGTTGAAAGGCACCTTTGTATCCAACACCGGCCGTATTATCATCAATATTGTCCACGCGGGCTCCATTCACCAGACTGTCGATGGTGATAGTAGCATCTACATCGTTATATACATCGGGGAAAAAGTAAACTGTACCAACTTCACCAGGATTACCGGATTTAACGGTATAGCTGTCAAAGCGCAAACCATTGGTCAGCATGTTTAAAGCAATGCTGTCTGTCTGGCCCCAGGCTTGAGAGGTGAATAAAATTGCTACCGTAGCGGCAACAATAAAGGAGAGTTTCCTTGTGGGTACAAATGTTTTCATCTTCTAGGGTGTTACGAATCAAAAACTTGTTTTCACTGGTCTTTCTCTCGGATCGGATGAAGAAGCGGATGGTGGCCGTATTTCTTCGTTGATGGTGTAAAAGTATACTGCGTTTTTTTACGATGCAAGTTTTGCAAGGGATTTTTACCAAAAAACACCGTATTTTTTACATGTATTTTTACAAACCGCTTATTTGCAACCTGTTGCAAATTCATGAATTGGGATAAAAACCTTGTTGCATAGGAAATTTCCCCGACCTTGTTACGCAGTTTTCCGTCGTTGCCGGTGGGTAAGAATGAAAAAAGCCCCATGGTCATATCCACGGGGCTCCCTTCTTATAGTGACTATTTTCTGGTTTATTGTTTTACAATCCGGTGGTTGAGGGTTTCGGTGCCATTGCTCATGCGCAGGATATATATCCCTTTGGGCAATTCATTTACCTGGATTTGATCAAGCATGATACCTTCTGCCTTTCTAACTGATTTTACCTTGTTTCCGCTGGCATTATAAAGATCATACTGCACGGCGGAATTTTTCCAGTTGCCGGGTCTTGTTACGGAGAACTGCTCGTTCACCGGGTTGGGATAAACGGATACCCCTGAACCGGTATTGGTGGCCTGGTAGATCAGTTTTACCGGAGAATATTGGGAAGACCCATTCTGTTCGTTCATCCGGATACGGTAGTATATCTTATTGATCTTGGTATCTGCTTTGGTATCTGCAAATTGATACTTCCCTACCCCATTGGCATCGGGTGAAGAAGGCAGCGTGCCGATGGTGGTAAAGATTGTTCCATCATAGCTGCGTTGTATTTCAAAACCACTCATGTTGCGTTCGTTATCGGTGTTCCAGTTAAGAACCACAGCCTGACCAGAACGGGCCGCTTCAAAAGAAACCAGGTTAAGGGGAAGGATAAACCCTACTTCGTTACAGGCATTTACATCAGAAAAGGTCCTGATGGTGATTGCTCCGGATGCCCCACGGGTAGCTCCATTGGGGGTAAACTCACTAACATGGGTAGAATAAGAAAGACCGTTGTTTCCACCGGCCACACTGCGGGCCACGCTGGTTGAGGTTGTGGCAATATAGCCACCGCCACCACCACCACCGGGACCTTCGGCTTCCCCTGTCAGGTAATTCTGATCACCTCCCACACCACCGGCTGCGGTAATGCTGATCCCGGTGATTGTTCCTTGTGCCATCACTTGAATAGCGCCACCGCCACCGGCTCCACCGCCGGCATCGATATAGGAACCCTGCGTGGAAAATCCGTTTTGCCCATTGGCAGTAATGGTACCCGAACCGGATACGTTGCCATTGGTCAACATCAGTACGATACCGCCACCATTGCCGCCATTGCCACTGGCCGAGTTGTTACCATCACCGGCACCACCACCACCGCCCATAAAGAGGCGGGTATGGCCATTATAATCAAGCGGACGTCCGCCAAATCCACCAACATTTTTTCTGGAATCACCTCCCCAAATCGCGTTACCCGGACCATAAACAAAGGCATCCTGGTTTGAGGAAGAAAAGGTATAACCTCCACGGCCGCCTCCAACCGAAACATCGGTAGAAAACCCGGTGGCTTCCAGTTCCCAGGCAGCCGCCCAACCAGAACCGGTGCTTTTGATACCGGTGCCATTATACGGAGTAAGACTGCCGTTGGTACCGGCATTGGATCCACCACCACCGCCGGAGTTGTGGCCATTTCCACCACCACCGCCATTAGCAGGAGCGCCACGTCCCAGTGAACCACCCAACGCTTCATAATCGGTTTGGTTACCTACAATGCTTTCACCTTTAGCGGCATCATTATTTACAGTATTACTGCTTAGATATACGGTATTATTGGCGCTACCGGAAGCGATCGAGATCGTCTTTACATCGGTACCCCCACGAAAACCAATCTCCGAAGCAGAAATAGAACCATTAATGGTTGTGTTATTATGTACTTCCAGGGCAACAATGCCTCCGGTAGTACCATTCCAGGGGTTCCCGGTGATGATCACACCGGCAGCAATATCCAACGTGCTTAAGCGGGGAATTCGCACAACCTGGGCACGGTTGCGTCCTTCCTGGGTATAGCTGCGTGACAACCCTTCACAGAAATAGATCGTATTGCCGGAAACATTGTACACGGTTTTCAACTCATAATTACCTACATTATTATAACTGGTGATTGTCCCATACGCACTGGTATTTGTCGTAATGATATCAGCACCCTGCATCTGGATGATCAGCACCAGGTCCCCATTGGTTAACCCGTCATTGGCATAGGGGTTAACGGATTTGGAAAAGGCAAGGGAGCCATTCAACTCGGCCATATCATTAACCGTAAGGGAAAAGGCGCCACTGTTCACCGAACCTGCCAGGGCAGAGTAACGGTTCAGCACATAGGAACCTGCGGTGGTATAAGATTCCGCTCCATCACGCCCTTTATAAAGCTGGGCCTGAGAACTCCCAATAAATAAAAAGGAGAAGACACACAGGAAGGCAGTTTTCACAAAGCTGCCGGATTGCAGCATTTTCACTTTCATGATTAGGGTATTACGAATTAAAAACTTGGTATCAAAAGCTTCTCAACGGATCTGGACCTTCCCGATAAATCGGGGTTTTCACTTACGGGTGTAAAAATATACTAGGTTTTTCTACGATGCAAGTTTTTCGGGAAAAACTACTATTGTTTTACCGTAATTTCACTCAAATAAAATCTTAACATACTGAAAATCAAAAAGCCCCGCCGTTGGCGGGGCTTAAAAAATATTTAATTCAAATCAATTCTATGTTATTGGAGGGTAACCTTATACGTATGAACACTACCCGATTCTACCACCTGTACAATATAAAGACCTCGTTGCAGAGAGTTTGTTGACAGTTCGGTCCGGCCGGCGGTAATGTTCCGGTGGCTCTCCAGAACCTGTCCGGCGGCATTATATAATAATATATCCACACCACGGCCTGGGTCACCGGCCAGGTTGACCACAATGGATTCACCGGCAGTAAGCAGGGTTGGGCGTACATCGATGGAAAGTCCTTTTCCAAAGCGGACAAAGGCGACCCGGCTGTATTCAGAACGACCATCACGATCCACCATGCGTAAGCGGTAATACCCGGTTGTGAGTTGACGGCCTACATTGGCATCGGTATAGGTATAAGTACCCGAAGCGCCATTGGTACCGGTTACAGTTCCAATTACGGTAAAGGCACCGGTGCCTGTTGCGGAACGCTCAATTTCAAAATGGCTGAAATTAACCTGTGCTTCCGTTTCCCATTGCAGCTTGGCATCATTTCCTGCGGCCTTGGCTGTAAAGCCGGTCAGGTGTACGGGCAACGTAGCCAGGGCAAGGGAACCTACAGCGCCAATTCCCATCCACTGTTCATTCGGATTAGCCGGTGATTGGGCTCCCGGAGAATAAATGATGGTGAATGATTTTACATTCTGGTTGCCAAACGTAACCGTGGCATAGTTGAGGTCAAAGAAGATATTATCCGCATTCCCTTCCAGGATATTGTTGTTGGCCCCCAATACGGAATTATACGAGGCGGGAAGGATCAAAGGATACACTGTTTGGTTGGCATTGTTAATCCCTACAATGGTGATTCTGTCATCCCAACCTACTCCCAGATTTTGGTCAATATCATACAACCTGAAATTAACCCCTACCAAGGGTGCACTCAGGGTAAAAGCATAGGTGAGTGAATTGGCTGAGGAAGTCCAGTTTACCTGGGTGGTCAATTCAGCCACATTAAAGGCATTGTAACTTGGGCGGTTGTTGATGAATTGCGTATTGCCGGTTATTTGCAGACTTAAAGTGACACCGGAATTGGTGTTGCTAAAAGTGAGTGCCCCGTTGGGATAACCTGCCCAACTAAACTGAGGCTGGGCCATGGCTGTAAAGCCCGTACCCATGATTAACACAAAAAGAAAAGCTCGTAGATTTTTTTTCATACCACATATTTTTTTCAAATGAAAATTGAGCCTTCAAGGGGTAACAGTGGTATTTCAAAAGGGAAGGAATCAGGTCTTAAGTAGAAAGATGGATGGCCTGCAAAAATAACGGGGGTTTGGTACCAGCAAAATGATATTCAAATATTATTTCTTATTGATTTGAAACTAAAAAACCCCGCCAAAGGCGGGGTTTTCACCTATTATTTCTTACTTAAATTATTGTAAAACAATACGTTCCGTACTCAATCCCTCTTCTCCCCCGATTCGGATAATATAGATACCAGGCTTCCAGCCGTTCGTTTGAATTTCAAAGGATTGCTGTCCGATTGCCTTCCGCTGGTAAATAAGCTGCCCTGCCTGGTTCCTGATTTCCATATCCCAGCCATAGCGGCTGTTTCCGGCACGGGTGATGGTCACTGTTTCTCCGGCTTGCAGAAGGGTTGGACGTACATCAATGGTCACTCCCTTTTTAAATCGAACTAGCGATACCCGGCTATAGGTAAATTGTCCATCACGGTCCACCAGCTTCAACCGGTAATAACCCGTAGTCAATCGGTTTGCGACACCCCGATCGATATATTGGTAAATGCCTGTACTGCTGTTGGTGGCCGGTACAATACCAATGGTTTCAAATTGTCCGGTGCCGCTGGCTGATCTTTCTATTTCAAATTGAAGGAAGTTTACTTGCGCCTCAGTTTCCCAATCCAGCCTGGCGTCATTACCTGAAATGCTTGCAGAAAATTCTTTGATGGTAACGGGTAGTGTGGAAGTAAAGGGAATGGTGATGGTGGCCGGGCTGGCATCTTCCAATCCGGCATTATCAATACCGGCATAACTGAAGGTAACATCCAGCACCCCATCAACCGGATCGTAGGCAATGGTTTGGGTGGGTTGACCCAGCGCATTGGTTGGAATGGTAACCCCGGCCACTGGCCAGGTTCCCGAAGTATAGGTTATCCCATTGATGGTAACGGAGGTAACATTACCCGGAAAAGCGGTGATGCGCACCGAGCTTACTGTCCCTCCATCCGGATCCGGCGCGGAGAATGCGGTTGCCGGCAGAGAAACGGTATTGGTTCCACCGGGATTAGTCTGGTTTGGCTGCGTATTATCAACGCTGACCGGTGGGCGTTCGATGCCAAAATTGACATTGGTGACATTGGTGGTGGTAACGGCCACTGAAAGGGTGCCATTGGCAGTGCCATCGTTACCGGCACCGGCTCCCAGGTTATCGCCCGTAAATGTCCATCCAGACGGAAGGGCATTGGCTGGGGGAGTGGTACCCGTAGCCAGTTGCGCCGTACTGATCCTTACACTATAGGTTGTGTTGTTTAGCAAGGCTGGAAAGGTATAGGTACCATCGGCCTGTACCGCAACAGAAGAGATCACTTTATTACTGACCGGGTCAACCAGGTTGACATACAGTTGGGTACCACCAGGTGTACCTGTACCGGTGCCATTGACAGTAGCATCGGCAAGACCATTCACATCATTGAATATCCGGCCGCTAAGCGAAACCGTACTTCCCTGAAAATACCCTCCCCCGGCCATCATGTCCATGCCCCCGTTGGTGGTGGCATCGGTATTTGTGGGCACATTGGTAAGACCAATAAGGTCCATGGCACCAGTAACATCTGCCGGAAAAAGGGAGATGCCATAAATGGTAGTACCGGCCGTTATACCCAGACTGGCAAAGGAAATAAAGACCCCAGAAATGGTTTGCGAAGAAATATCTTGCTTGGCCCGGAGAAAGACATCAGAACCGGTACGACGGCTCATAACCCGGGAAATGATCGATGGCCCAACTACTCCCCAATTGGCGGTAGATACAGTAACCAAAGAACCAAGTGTATTCAGGGTGTTGGATCCGGTGAGGGAGGTAATGGCCGCTACTTTAAAATTATCATTCCCGTTTCGTTCATTGATCAGGAAACCCTGTCTGGTGGCATTGACACAAAGTATGCCTCCTGTTTTAATCAGGTCGATACGTTCAATATTTGCCTGGGTGGCAGGAGAATTAGAAAAAGTATTGTCAGAACCCCGGTTACAGATAAAACTATTAATCACCCCTTCCATGGTACCAATATAGGAGGGGGCATAATACAGGTTATTGCCTACCGAGGCTGTGTATTCATAAAGTGTATTGATGGTATCGCCGCCATAACTCGGGTGACGGTTAACGACCACGGATTCAAATGGCAGACCACCGGCACTTGGCATTCGGGAATAAGCGGTAGCGCCAATATTAAAACCGGTTACTTCCCGTTCCAATCCGGTTCCTGTTGGACCCACACTTGTACGACCGTAGAAATGTGTATAGGTTGTCGCATTATCATAGGGCGCTGCGGGGTTCCAACCCAGGTTGCTGTTTGAACTTACGGTTACCGTGCTGTTGTTTACGATCGTGTAGGCTGTGATGGGGGTTTGTGCTTTAGTGAAAAGAGCCATTAAAAGCACCGGTAATAGCAATAGGATATTCCTCATGGGATACCATGTTTGGTTTAATTAATAAATGTGGTGGAGAGTGGCTCCGGATAGATGGAGGGAGGTACGGTCTGAAAAGAAGAAAGAGGGTACGGATCGTAAACTCTTTATTTTTTCCAATACAAATATACGTAATATATAAGTGTAAACCCTTACAGAAAATAAAAAAGTTGTCCCCATCAGGGACAACTTTCAATCTATTGTTAACCGGTTGTTATCAGGCTTTATACTGGGGGATCAGGGTATTAGCCAGGTCCACCATTTTCTTAAGGCCGTCTTCGGGGAGGTTTCCTTTTTTGAATTCGCCAAGTACTTCGGGGAGTTTGTTTTCCATTTCCATGAGGAAATGCTCTTCAAATTCCTTAACCCTTTTTACGGGTACATCTTTGATCAGACCGTTGGTACCCAGGTAGATAATGGCCACCTGTTTTTCAACGGCAAAGGGTGAATACTGGGGTTGTTTGAGGATCTCCACGTTGCGGGCGCCTTTATCCAGTACGTTTTTGGTTGCGGCATCGAGGTCACCACCAAATTTGGAGAAGGCTTCCATTTCGCGGTAGAGGGCCTGGTCGAGTTTCAGGGTACCGGCTACTTTTTTCATGGATTTGATCTGTGCGTTACCACCCACACGGCTAACCGAGATACCCACGTTGATCGCGGGGCGGATACCTGAGTTGAAGAGGTTGGTTTCGAGGAAGATCTGTCCATCGGTAATGGAGATTACGTTTGTTGGGATATAGGCGGAAACGTCACCGGCCTGGGTTTCGATGATGGGCAGGGCTGTCAGGGAGCCACCACCTTTCACGAGGTGTTTGATAGAGTCGGGCACATCGTTCATGTTGCGGGCCACATTATCATCGGAGATGACTTTGGCGGCGCGCTCCAGCAAGCGGCTGTGCAGGTAGAATACGTCACCGGGATAGGCTTCGCGACCGGGGGGACGGCGGAGCAGCAGGGATACCTCGCGGTAGGCCACGGCTTGTTTGGAAAGGTCATCGTAGATGATCAGGGCAGGGCGTCCGGTATCGCGGAAGAACTCTCCAATGGCTGCACCGGCGAAGGGGGCATAGAATTGAAGAGGGGCGGGATCGGAGGCGGAGGCCGCTACGATGATGGTGTAATCCATGGCGCCGGCATCCTGCAGGGTTTTCATAACCCCGGCAATGGTAGAGGCTTTTTGGCCAATGGCTACATAGATACAGTAAACAGGTTTACCTGCTTTAAAGAATTCTTTCTGGTTGATGATAGTATCAATACAGATGGCGGTTTTACCGGTCTGACGGTCACCGATCACCAATTCACGCTGACCACGACCGATGGGGATCATGGCGTCGATGGCCTTGATACCTGTCTGCAGGGGTTCTTTAACCGGCTCCCGGAAGATTACACCGGGGGCTTTGCGTTCGATGGGCATTTCATAACGCTCACCAGTGATGGGGCCTTTCCCATCGATGGGTTCGCCAAGGGTATTAACCACACGGCCTACCATGCCTTCACCCACTTTGATAGAGGCAATCTGGCCGGTACGACGTACTTTGGATCCTTCTTCGATATTGCCGGTTTCACCCATCAATACCACACCCACATTGTCCTCTTCCAGGTTCAACGCGATGGCCCTTACGCCATTTTCAAATTCTACCAGTTCCCCGTAGCGGACATTTCCCAGTCCGTACACGCGGGCGATACCATCACCCACCTGCAATACGGTTCCTACTTCTTCCAGGTCGGCACTGGCATTGAAGTTGCTCAACTGCTGACGCAGAATGGCACTTATTTCATCTGGTTTGATCTCTACCATTGTATGAACAGTTTATCTTGTTTGTAAGTTTCTTATCTGACTTTATAAATAAAATCGTTGTTCTCAAACTGACGGGCTACTTCCCGCAGGTCATAGGCCACGCTGGCATCCACCAGTTTATCGCCTACCTGCAATACAAATCCACCGATGATCTCTTCATCAACTTTGGTCTCCAGCTCTATCTTCTCCATGCTTGTGGTCTGTTTCAGATGCGAAAGGATCTGATTTTTGAGGGATTCACTGGCAGGAACCGCGGTAGTCAGGTGGACGGTAAATATGTTATTATGCTCTTTATACAGATCGATGAATGCGGAGATCACTTCAGGAAGGTTGGATTCCCTGTTCTTGGTGATCAGCAGCCTGTTAAAAGCATCAGTCAGTTCGCCGATCTTGCCGGTTGTAACCGCTTTTACGATCTTGAGTTTTGTCTCATTCTTGATGACCGGGCTTTTCAGCAAGGCCACAAAATCGCGGTTGCTTTTACATATAGCCTGTAAAACCTGCATATCCGCATACACTTTCTCCAGCTCACCTTTTTCAATAGCAAGGCCGAGCAGGGATTTGGCATAGCGTGCGGCTAAACGGGGATTGGGCATAGGTTAGTTCAGTTTTACTTCGTTTACCAGTCCGGCAATATGCGCTTCCTGGGATTCCTTGTTACCTAATTCTTTGCGCAGCACTTTCTCGGTCACTTCAATCACGAGTTTACCTACCTGGTTTTTAACATCGGTCAGCGCAGCCATTTTCTGGGCATTGATAGCTGCCTGAGATTCACTCATGATCTTTCCGGCTTCGATCTTCGCCTGTTCTTTGGCTTCGTTGATGATCCTGTCTTTGGTTTCCCGGGCTTCTTTCAGCATCTGGGCCCTTTCTTCGCGGGCCTGAGCCATCAGGGCCTCGTTCTCGCTTTTCAGTTGCGCCATTTCGGCTTTAACTTTTTCGGCGGTAGCCAGGGAATCGGTAATCGTTTGCTCGCGATCTTTCAATCCTTTTACAATCGCGGGCCATGCAAATTTCTTCAGGATGAAGAAAACGATCAGGAAGGCCAGCAGGTTCCAGATCAGCAAACCGGCTTCGGGAATCAGAAGGTCGATGGTCAGTAAAAACATATCTAGGTTTCTAAGTTTTTTAAGAGAAAAACTGCATCCGTTGCCCTGTGCGCGGGATGCAGTATTTTTTTAAACGAACATGGCCAGGATACCTGCGATTACCGCGAAGAGGGCAACACCCTCAACGAAAGCGGCGGTCAGGATCATGTTGGCACGAATGTCGTTTACAGCTTCTGGCTGACGGGCGATGGCTTCCACCGCGCCTTTACCGATTTGACCGATACCGATACCGGCACCAACGGCTGCCAGACCGGCGCCAATGGCACCACCGGCATTAGCCCAGGCTGTAGTACTCAACAAGATGTTCAGTAAATCCATACTTGTGTTTTATAATTATTAAAAAATAAACGTTTAATGGGCTGCATGGGCTTCATCATGATGCGCCCCTTCCATGGCCTGTCCAATGAACACGGCTGTCAGGTTTGTAAAGATGAAGGCCTGGATAAATGCAACCAATATTTCGATCATGTAAATAAATACGGTGAAGGCGATGGATACCGGAGAGAATCCCCAGCCAATGCCCTTGCTCATTCCGGCAAAAATGAAAATCAGCGAAATCAGACAAATAATGATGATGTGACCCGCCAACATGTTGGCAAAAAGACGTATGATCAACGATGCTGGTTTGGTAAATACCGCTCCGATAAACTCCACGAGGGCGATGATGGGTTTCATGGCCCCGGGTACGGGGGGATTGAAAATATGACCCCAGTAATGCTTGTTGCTGCTAAACAGGATCACGATCAGCGAGATTACCCCCAGCACCGCCGTAAATGCGATGTTTCCGGTTACGTTGGCCGAACCGGGGATAAGCCCGAAAATATTATTGATCAGGATGAAGAAGAAGATCGTCAGTAAATAGGGAAGGTATTTGGGATACCGATCTCCCAGGTTGGGTTTGGCTACCTCATCACGTACAAAAGTAACCACCGGCTCAATGGCGTTTTGCCATCCTTTAGGGGCCGATACCACCCCTACGCCAGTTTTATAGCGACGGGCGATGGAAGTCATCAGCCAAACCAGAATTGCCAGGGCCAAAAACATTTGCACCACATTACGGCTCAGGGAAATATCCAGCAGGCTCACTGTTTCATCGGGAGTGATGCCATCTTCCTTAACTGCAATGATTTTTCCATGGCTAAGGCGATAACCTTTGTATGGTTCATGCCCGTGATGGAATTTGGAGGACATGAATACATCCAGTCCACGTTGGGGAGAATACAAAATAACCGGCAGGGGAAGGGTAACAGGGTGTTTTTCACCATTTTCACCAGGCAGGTCCATAAAATGAAACTCGTGCGCGTTGAGTACGTGGTCAAAGATCACTTCCTGGGCATTGAACCCGCCTTTCTTCTCCTCGGCATGCTCTTCTTTCGCCTGGGGGGTCACATGACCACCACCATGATCGTTTTCCTGGGCATTGACAACCCCGGGAAATAGCACCCAAAAAACGCTGAAAACCGCTACAGTAAAGGATTTTAGTAATCTGGACATCATACCCATCCCAAAATTTGGCGCAAAGATAGGGGTCGGTAGTGTAAATGCCGAAAAAATGGAGGGAATAGTGAGGGGGGAATGGTGAATAGGTGAATGGTGAATAAGTGAATGGTGAATAGGTGAATGGTGAATAAGTCGATTGTTGTTAATAATCAATAAATTATATCAAATATTTAAAACCCCCATTCACTTATTCACCACTCACCTATTCACCATTCACCTCCTCATCATTCACGCCTCACGCCCCACAACCCTCTGTTTCTCAAACTGAAGCTGATACAGCCGGTGATAATACCCCCCTTTGTCGAGCAATTCTTCATGGGTACCCATTTCGCGGATCTCGCCCTTATCCATGACCAGAATTAAGTCGGCGCGGCGAATGGTGGAAAGCCGGTGGGCAATGATGATGGAGGTGCGTCCTGAAATAAGTTTTTCCGTTGCTTCCTGGATCAAATGCTCGCTTTCGGTATCGATGGAGGAGGTGGCTTCGTCGAGGATCAGCACTGCCGGGTTATACAACAAGGCCCGGATAAAAGATAGAAGCTGACGCTGTCCGAGCGATAAGGTAGCCCCCCGTTCCATCACATTGTAATCATACCCTCCGGGCAGGCGCAGGATAAAATCGTGCATTCCGATCAATCGGGCGGCTTCCTCTACCCTCTCGCGGGGAATACCCGGGTTTCGCAGGGTAATATTATCGATCACAGACCCGGAAAAAAGAAAAACATCCTGTAAAACCACCCCGATACTGGCACGCAGGGCATCGAGTTTATACTCCCGGATATCCACCCCGTCGAGCAGGATCCTACCCTCGTTGGCCTCATACATCCGGTTAAGCAGGCTGATGATGGTTGTTTTTCCGCTGCCGGTATGCCCCACAATGGCCACGGTTTGTCCGGGCTCGGCCTGAAAGGAAATATCCTTTAGCACCGGTTTATCGGGCACATAAGAGAAACCCACTTTGTCAAAAGCAATCCTGCCTTCGATCCTGGCGGGCTGATAGGTTCCCTGTTTCTTGATGTAATCATCATTGTCCAATACCTTAAACACCCTTTCTCCGGCCACCATGCCCATTTGCAATACATTAAACTTATCGGCAATAACCCGCAAGGGTCGGAAGATCAGGTTCAGGCAAAGAATGAAGGCCATCAGCGTTCCCTGCTTATTTTCCCCCAGGTCCAGAGCCTGGTGCGAGGTTTGCCACACCACAAGACCGATGGCAAAAGCAAGAATGATCTCCACGATCGGGAAAAAAACCGAGTAGGCAAAAATGGCATGGATGTTTGCGTTGCGGTGTTCCTTGTTGATCCGTTTAAATTTATCAAACTCCCGGTCTTCGGCGGCAAAGGCCTGAACCACGGCCATACCGGTCAGGTGTTCCTGAACAAAGGCATTGAGGTTGGCCACCGCATTGCGAACACGGTGAAAGCTCTTATTGACGGAATTTTTAAAATAATAAGTCGCAATGATCAGAAAGGGAAATGGCACCAATGCCACCAGGGTGAGTTTCCAGTCGGCCACAAACATGTACCCCAGTACGCAAATGATGGACAACAGGTCTGCGATAATCGGTATCAACCCATCGGCAAAAACATCATTGATGCGCTCAATATCATCCACTGTTCTTGTTGTCAGGGTGCCGATCGGGGTCTTGTCAAACTGCGCCAGGTTGAGGTGAAGCACTTTGTTGAATACCTTTACCCGGATGTCCTTGACGACAGATTGTCCCAGCCAGGCGGTGATATAGGTAAACCAAAACCGGATAGCGGTTTCAAGGAATAAAAAGGCAATCTGAATGACGGTGATCCATACTAGCGCTTCCACCAACCGACCGGCTATATATTTATCTACGGTCAACTGGATCAGGATTGGCCGGATGGGGGTAAACACCGCCAGGATGATCGCCAGGGCCACCGATAACCAGAATTTCTTCCTGTAAGGGGCGGCAAAGTGCATCAACCTGCGAAGCAGGGAAAGGTCAAGCAGGTTTTTTGAAGCACTTGTGGACACGGCGTTTATTGAAAATTTTCAAATGAGTTAATTAACCTTTGGCCATCGCAATCCTATATCCTTTGATAAAGATCGCCCCCAGGTTTTTGTAGGGAGGTATATAATCGTCAAATTTCTCGCGGGCGGCGGCATTCTTGCTAAACCGGGCCGTGAGGCGTTGCCACATCCCGATCCAGTCAATATCCTTCCCGGCGAGCAGGGTATTATTGATTTCTTCCAGAATTGGTTCATTCACCGCTTTGGTGCCTACCTGTTTGGAGGAAATGATATGGGCATCGCTGCTGATGGAAAGCACATCATTTAAATTATTATATCCCCCGCAGGAGCCCAATACCACAATACCTGCCGAAGGCACCAGTTTCTCCAATGTAGAAGGCAGGTGGTAACTATGTCCGCGATGAATCACTACTGTTGGACGCAGGTTATTTGCCTTCAGGTACTCACCCAGTTTGATCTGTGCCTGTTCATCAGGGTCATCTTCCCCCAGTTTGGGTTTATTGGCGAATATCCAAACAGGTTTTCCCTTGGTTGATTTGATCGTTACCCAGTATTCATTTTCCGCAATCGTCCATTCAGGTTTTCCTTTAAACATGGCCATGAAATTGACAAAGGACAATTGCCCGTCCTGGTCTTCATCCCCATAAAAAAATACCTGCTGAATGACCCGGGAGGAATCATCCGAAAGCATGTTATAATTCACGGTATATACCGGGGGAATCCCTAATTCTTTTGACAGGTCGATGGGTTTGGTGGAATCGGCAGACAGAAAGAGTTTGTACAGGAGGTCATAGATCACCATCCCCCTTCGGTTATTGGCATTGAAGTTCTTCCGGTAATTGATCTTTACGTTGGTGATCATTTCATCCGCTACCACCTTATTGTTTTCGGAAATGCTTCCATAGGAATCGGCCACATCCACCCCTTCTTCCAGGCCATCACCATTTTCCAACCCGTTTACAAAGGCTGTCATCAGGGTTTGTGCATCTTCGTGGTCGGGGAAGGAGCCAAGGAAATGACTCAGGGTATTATACCCGGCAGCCATTTTTATAAACTTGCGAAACTTATCAAACCGCACCAATTTAAGGAGTGAGTCGGGTCGGTTGTTTACCTTGGTCATCATGAGGGGATAAACGCCTTTTACATAGCTGGAGGTATAAATTTCCCCATCGCTCAATACGGCCAGGTAATATAATTCCTGTGGGTTTAGTGATTGCAGCACTTTGAACCTGGTGGCATCGGGCTGATCATGCAGGCCATTGATGACATTGATATAAGCTTCGGTGGCTTTTTTCTTCAGCATATCCGCCAGGGCTTTGAAACCATAGGTGGTATCACGGGCAATGGCACGTTCTACATAATCGATCCTGGTTTTTACCAGCAATTTGTAATATTCCTCCGGATTGCTTTTGACCGCGTCAATCTCACGCTGGGTAACTTTTCCCAGAATCAGGTTATCCAGAAAAGGAAAATACAACTGGCCGCTTCCCCCGCTGGCTGCCATTTTTGCGATGGTGCTGATCAGGGGGTCCTCTATTTTGCGAATGCGGGCGCTAAGGGCATTATTGGCTGCCGCGTTATCATAAAGACTCATGGGATAACGATAGGCCGCTATTTTGATCAGGCTGTCGGCCCCGGGGAGATCAGGGTACTGACGAAGGGTGAAAAAGATCTGGGACGGGTTCAGCTCACAATATTTGCGGATGATGATGTTCCGGCAGGTTTTTATGGTAGGGTTTAGGTCAAAGGCCCCGGACCTGACAATGGGCAAACCTACGGCATAGGGAAGGGACTCGACGAGGCTATCAAGGGGTTTGTTTTGCCGGTCAAACCCGATAAAGGTTTCATAAGTGGTGAGCACCCTAGGCAGGTTTAAGGCGGCCTGCTTGGCGCGGGTGGTATCGGTATTTAGTTGTTTAAGTATTTCTTCCAAACCACGGATATACCTGACTTTGGAGGGATGAGAGTAAACGGAATCTTTTTCAAACTGGTATTGAAGGGCGTCAACCCGGCTGACCAGGGCATCGGTGAGCAGGAAATCTACCAACTCATTTCCGGTGGGTTGAAAATACTTGTCGGCTTTCCCATCCGAGGCCAGGGCCATGGATTGCTGTTTGTCCACAAAATCGTGGTAAAGGGCCCGGCGGATGTCCGGCTTCAAATCCCCCTGTGCCCGGCTCTCCAAAGAAGCCAGGAATGCCAGGATACAGATAAGAATTGTATAAAGCCTTGATTTGGACATACCAAACGAAAGACAAATTTAATACCCCTTATCCATTTTTTACCAATAAACCGGTGACCGGGCAGGTATTTATTAACTTTATATTAAGTCTATGTTATGACCTGAAGGGCCAATCCCCTTCCAAACAAATTACTTTAGGTTTGCGCAAACTTTAGCTTCTCATGGCTGATAAAAAATCGAGAAAGGTATTGATCGCAGATGATGAACCGGATATTCTGGAGATCCTGAAGTACAATCTGGTGAATGAAGGATACCAGGTTTTTACGGCAAAAGACGGGGATGAAGCGTTGGAAAGGGCCAAATTCGCCCAACCTGACCTAATTGTTCTTGACATTATGATGCCCAAAAAGACGGGGGTGGAAGTGTGCAAGATCCTCCGTTCCCAATCGGCATTTAAGGAAACCCTGATCCTTTTTCTGACCGCCCTTAGTGATGAAGAAACCCAGATCAAGGGGCTTGAAACCGGGGCCGATGACTATATCAGCAAACCAATCAGTCCAAAAGTCTTTATCAGCCGGGTCAATGCCCTATTCCGGCGGGTGCACAAGGCAGATGCCAAGACCATTAAGGTCAATGGCCTGGTTATTGACCCTGAAAAATTCCTGATCCAGTTAAACGGCAAAGAGATCGTGCTGGCCAAAAAGGAATTTGAACTGCTTTACCTGCTCGCTTCCAAACCCGGTCGTGTTTTCCTGCGCAATGAGATCCTCAGCCAGGTTTGGGGAAATGATGTGATCGTTGGCGACCGCACCATTGATGTGCATGTTCGTAAAGTAAGACAGAAACTTGGCATCGACTGTATCAAGACCGTCAAAGGTGTTGGGTACAAGTTTGACCTGGATTAATGGACGTTCCATCCCAAAAATCCCGCAATCCTTAAATCCTGGTCTATCTTTGGGATATGTTCGATACCAAAAACCTCTCCCCCAAACAGCTTTCCCTTTTTACCGCATTGATCCTGTCAATTCCGGTAGCATTGGGTATTTATTTACTCAACAATAGCTGGCAACACGCGATCATAGCTTTTGGGTTGATGCTGGTGGGAGGATATGCGCTTATCCTCTTTACCCTGGAGCGTTTTATCTACCGAAAGATCAAACTGATCTATAAAATGATCCACCAGACCAAGGCCAGTAAACGCGAGGAAACTTATTATAAATATATTCTTCCCAAAAAAAGCATTGATGAAGTTCGGGAAGATGTGGAAGCCTGGGGTGAGCAGCAGCAGAATGAGATCGCGATGCTTCGGAAGAATGAACAGTTTAGAAAAGAATTTCTCCAAAACCTGGCCCATGAATTTAAGACGCCTGTCTTTGCCATCCAGGGTTATGTAGATACCCTTCTGGGCGGGGCTTTGCATAATCCCGAGGTAAACAAGGCCTTTTTGGAAAAAACTGCCAGGAATGTCGAACGCCTGTCGAACCTGATCAACGACCTGGATGAAATATCTAAACTGGAACGCGGAGAACTGATGCTTTATAAGGAGAATTTTGTGATCCAGGACCTTATCCGCGAAGTGTATGAATCCCTTTCCATAAAAGCCGAACAAAGGCATATTAAATGCACCATCAAGAAAGGTTGCGAATCACCGCTATTCGTTTTTGCCGACAAGGAAAAGATCAGACAGGTGATATTGAACCTGGTGGAGAACTCGGTGAAATATGGTAAGAACGGGGGAACCATTACCGCCTCTGCCTACATAACCGATGAAAAACGGATTCTCGTAGAAATAAGTGATGATGGAATGGGTATCCAGGAAAGACACCTGCCCCGGATCTTTGAGCGGTTCTACCGAACAGAAAGGGGGCGTTCCGTGGATGTAACTGGCTCAGGACTTGGACTGGCCATCTGTAAACATATTGTTGAAGCCCATGGCCAAACCATCCATGTCCGCAGCACCGAAAATATTGGCACTACGATCGGGTTTACATTGAATGCGAGGAAGGATTGAGGGGGGGAAATAGGTTATAGGTATTACTTATTACCTATAACCCACTCCCCCCACCACCTCCTCCGCCAACCCAAAGCTCAGTGTCATGCCGGCGCCTCCAACTCCATTGATGATGGTAACTCCGCTTTCGGGGTGTTGTACCCATTCGGTGGCCCCATTGGTAAGTTTTGGGTAAATGCCATTCCAGGTTTCAACAACCTGAGCATTAGGAAAATGGGCAAACCCATTCAGGTAATCAAGAATCAGTTGGTTGATGGCTTGTCTGTCAAACGGATCGTGGGTAGCTCCATATTCATGCGAATCGCCCACGGTGAGTTGACCGGATTGGTTTTGTGAAACCATAACATGTATGCCCCACCGAAGGTGTTCGGGATAATTTTGTTCAAACACTTTGATCAACTCCTGCAAAGAGGGTGCTACCCGGAAACTCGTATAATTGGCAAGGGAAAGACCCCCACAAAGGGCCGGGCCGATTCGTTGCCCGTTTGGTTGCTCCCCCAAACGCATCATCTGGAGTTTGCATTTGGTGATTGGGGCTTCCCGGAACAATTCAGGATACAGCGTTTCAAAATCAGCTCCACTGCATACAAATACCTTGTCGGCTTCCCACATTTCTTTTCCGGCATATACAGCAGGATAAGCGATATCGGTGATGGCTTTGTCCCAGATGAAATCTACTCCATATTTTTCCGTCAACCATCCCGGAATGAGGGAAATAGCCTGTCGAGGATCCACAATCGTTTCGGTGGGGCTAAACCAACCACCGCAAAGCTCTTCAGGCCGGGCAAAGGGGGATTGTTCTTTCACCTCTGCAGGAGACAGTAATCGGGTGCCTCGATGGGCATAGACCTGTTGTAGTTCTTCCAAAACCTGCCATTCGGTTGAAGAATAGGCTAAGTGTAAGGACCCTACGGGATCATGCCAAATGCCTGCCTGCTGACAGGTTTCGATCCAGATACTTCTTGATCGCATGGCTCTTTCATACAAGGCCCCATCGGGTTGGCCAACCGGCCAAACCATTCCAAAATTGCGCACCGAAGCGCCAATGGCGCGACTATTTCTTTCAATGACCGTGACCTGATATCCCCTGACCGCCAGTGACCTTGCTGTGGCAAGACCAACAATTCCCGATCCTATAACGATGGCTTTAGGCATAATGAATGATTGAGGAGGCCATTGACTGGCGGTTATATTTTCGTTTAAAATAGAAAGCAGCGGTTGTGGTTAATAGGACTCCGGCGGCGGAAACACCCAGTACCAGGTCAACAAAGAAGCCTGTCCAGGATACTGAGAAATTGCCAAAATTTTTGACCAGCAAAACCGCATCGCTCCCGAGATAGCCAAAAGCATCGGCCACATAAATGATGAACCCGGCGGTACTGACATACCGAAAGGAGGCGATCAACCTTTCAAACAACATACAGTTAAATGGTACATAGCCCATGTATAGCCCTGTTCCGGTTAGTGTCATCCACCAGAACGGATCAACCCATCCGGCCTGAAAAAGAAGCGTACTCAGCGCTGATAAGAAAAATCCAAATACCACGATGCTGTGATTGATCATCAGGGCCCGGATATTACTCTTGACAGAGATCAGCAGGGCCATCAGGACCAGGATCACAATGGAGGGAATAAGTTCACTGGTGGTATAGATGGCGGTATTGTTCTCCAAACCCTGCTCCTTCCAGATATTGGCGGCAAAATTGCTCCGGTAATCGCGCAGAATGGTGAGTAGGATATAAGCAAATACCAACAATAAAAGACCTGGAAGAAAAGTGCGGATGAATTTTTTTCTCTCCGCCTGGTTCATCACCCTTCTTTCTGTCCGGCTGGCAATATCCTCCGCATCTGGCGGAGGTGTACGGTCAAGCAACCAGGTAAAGAACAACAGGGGAATGAAGAATACGAGACCGGTCATAAATGGCATCCACCAAATGGATGTGCCGAAGATTTCCATCACCCATTTACCTGCAGATTGGGTAAAGCCGGAGGCAAAGATGAAACTGGCAGCCAGGACAGCGCCGAGAAATTCCGTGGTCTTTCTGCCTTCAATATAGCTAAATACGATACCATAGATAAGACCAAGCGGCAACCCGTTTAACAAGAGAAATATAATGTTGTAGGGAGATGGCACCAGAGCAAACAGTAACAAGCAAAACCAACCAAGTCCGATCAATTTTATTACCGACATAAACCGGGTACCCTTGTTCAATTCGGCAATAAACCGAATGCCAACAAACTTGCTCAGGGTGTACCCGGTGGTTTGCGCCATCACAAGCCATATCTTATAATCAATACCCCAAAACCTCGTGTTGCCAAAATCGGCAACAGTAAAAGGCTTGCGGTATGCATACATGCAGGTGTAAACACTGAATGCGGCAAATGCTGTCACCAGCAAATAAAGCAGGGACCTTATCGTGGTTTTGTTTTTTATAAAAAATTAATAAAGAACTTTTAAGAGATCAGCCAGCGAGTGAATGATATGGGTAGGATAAAATGAGGCCAGTTCTTCTACTCTGCCCGAACCTGTAGTCACGGAAATGATATAATGGCAACCGGCTGCCTTTCCTTCCTCGATATCCACGGTAGTGTCGCCCACTTTGGCCACATGCATGGGGTCGTCAACGCCGGCCCTGAACATCAGTTGCTCGATCATGAGTGGGGAGGGGCGTCCATCCTTCACCTCATCACTGGCAATAAGGTCATCAATCAATCCCCTTTCCTGCCACTGAAACCGGTTTACAATCGTTTCGGCAATAATGCGGGGAAATCCGGTGTTTAAGGCGATTCGAACACCCTTTTCCTTTAATTGTTGAAACACATCTTCGGTGTCGGCAAAGGGTTTCACAGAAGGATCGTATTCATAAAAATCGATCATTTCGTTTACGAAATCAGCATGGATACGGTCCACATCCTCCTTTGAATAAGTAGCCCCCAACACATCGAGCATCATTTGTACAGCCACTACTTTCTTCACCCCCATATAAGGATGGGTGTCTTCCAGGGTGATGGGAAAGCCGTTTTTTACAAAAGCATTTCTAAAAGCCGTGGCTACCGATCCATCATCACGAACGGTGGTTCCCGCGATATCAAATACAACAAGTTTCACAGACATAAAAACCAGGGTTGGAAAAGGCTGAACGCCTGAAACGTTTAGCCTTTTGTATTTAGATTGAAGGTATCATTCTATTTTGAAAGTATTGGCTGAATAGGCCCCAATACCGGATGGTTTGGCATAAAATCATACCCCAGGACGGCTGCAATGGTGGTGGCCACCTGTCGTTGGAACCATTGTCCCTGATCACGGATCTCTCCTATCGGCTTGGTATCGGGCCCAAGGGCTGCAAACCAGATCTCACTGGCATCAGGTATCTTTTCGCCATGGCTGGTCCATTGCTTCTTGGTCTTATCCCCCCTTCCATGATCCGTAGTAATCAGCAAGCTGGTCTTATCCTTATACTGGGGCTGTGATTGCAGGTAGTTCCAAAGATCGCCAATCCATTTGTCGATCATAAATCCACTGTTCAGGTATTCATCATACTTGCCGCCATGGGCATAGTCATCTGTTTCATCAAACCCGATGTACAAGACCCTTGGTTTATAGGTCTCAACGTATTTTCTGGCAAAGGTATAGGTGAGAAAATCAGGCCGTACTCCATCACCCAGTGGTTGTGGGGAGAGAAACTGCATTTCATCCAGCATCTTAAATTCGGGTGTATTCAATCCTGTGCGGTCAAATCCCGAGCTCACCAGAAAGCCGGCTCGGGGTTCATTCAGAATGGCATCAAAGCAATCCCACGAGGTAAAAGCCGCGATCTTTCCTTTAAATCCTTTTTGACGGTGAAGGAATTCCAGCACATTTTCGTTCTTATTCAGCTTCTTGTCATTTGAATTCACACTATCATCCGGATAACCGGTGAATATCTCGTTGTATCCGGGATAGGAGAACCAGTAAGGGTTGGCATTATTTACATTGCTACCCAACCACCGGTTTCCGTATAACTGTCCCTGTTTGGCAATGGTACCCCAGAAGAAAGGCAGCAATTTGGACCGGCGCTCTTCCGCTGTGGGCGCCCAGAATTTCTGTTTCAGGTCTTTGCGATTATGGACATAGGTACTGTCATTGATCAATATACTGTCGGCCCCGCCAAACAATTCCTGCCAGCGAAACCCATCAAGGGTGATAATGACCAGGTTCTCTGTTTTTTGCTGACCAAAACCCACCATCACCAGACTTAAAAGGGCAAGGGAAAGGATACTCTTTTTCATTTTATAATATTGTCTTTAAAATTTACTTAATCAATTTTCTTTTGGATTCATAAGGCCCAAACACGGACTTTACAGGCATATCAGGGGTGCTGTCATCCAGTATGATCACGAGGTATTGTGATCCACCTGGAAATACCCTGACCAGTATATGTCCTTGCTGGCTTTTATAGACGCGATCAATCAGGGGGCCAATTACATTTTTATTGGCCTCCAGCATATTGGTAGCAAAGAGATCGCGTTTTTCCGGGTAAAGGTGTTGTGAACTGGCCCTGATCAATACCTCATGACCGGGATGGTCAGAAGACCAGACCTGTTCTATCCATACACGGGGTTTAAAGGTCTTTACCTGAAATTCATTTACGGCATCCCGGTTGCCGTGGTGATCCATTGTAGCCACATCCACTTCTCCGATCACATTGGCCATTGGGGTTTCAACATCCCGCCAGGGTTTATCTCCGGTGAATACATTACCGGGATTATCACCACCGGTATAATAAGTGAATGCGCCATAATGAATGGTCAATGCCAGGCTCAGGCAGTTTTCATCGGGCCAGGTTTGGCGGTCGCTGGGGTTGTAAGCCGGAAAGATGTTCATAACCGCACTGTCTTTCCCCGACCACAGAAATTGATTGGCCTTGATATTTTGAACATAGAAGGTAGGATAACGCTCGGGCTGTCTTTTCAACCTGATCTGGTTGCGGCTTCCGGCCCGGAAGGAGTCGATCCGGTGACCTGACTGTTGTTGAAACTTAAGAAACGAAAAATAATTCCGCATGGTTTCGGCAAATTCGATTTCACCACCGCCATATTTTTCCGATTCGCCGACCATATCATAAGGGAACTTATAATGAGGATAGCCCCGGTCGATCAAAACATGGATAGGGAGTTTATCGCCGATCCCGGTGATACCGGTCAAACCAAAGGTTCCGGAGGCAGAAAGGGGTAATCCAGGGTAATAGGCCCCAAAATGATCGTCATGAAAATGGGTTAGCAACGCGTAATCAATCCCGGATTTTACGCAATCTGGTTTAACCGTTTGCAGATAATGAACGATCCATTCGAATGGTCTGCGGGTATAATTGGGTTTAATGGTGGCATTTCTGGGAGAAAAGGTCCTGGAGTCGAGGGGGGAAATTTCTCCGGCATCAATCAGGAGGGTGGTTCCATCCGGAAAAATGGAAAAAGTTGCGTTACCTCTACCGGTATTGATATGATGGATATCCAGGTATCCGGCTTCCCATGCAGGAAGCGGACGACCAGGAATTATGTCCTGGGCCCCGCATGCCGCAAATAGGGATAAGAAGAGGAATAGTAAAAGAGTTTGTTTTTTCATGAGAAGAAAATGGGGGTGGAACAAAGGTCCCACCCCGTGTACATGAGAATGAAGAAACTACTGCTTATGCGTAACAAGAAAAGAGCTCATGATCGGTGCCGGTCTATTGGAAGATCCAGGGTCTGGTGTTCAGGTCATCTGCACCCTGGCGGGCAACCGCTGCGGCGCGGTTGGTACCGTTGAGTGATTGTTCAGACTGAGGATAGATGTAACGTACAGGCACTTTGTTATTGTTCAGGTTGGCAGGCCCGGGCGTGATGGTAGGCATGCCGGTTCTTTTCCAATCATACCAGGCTTCGAGTCCATTGAAATAAAGGGCGATCCATTTTTGCAGGGCGATCTTTGCCAGTTTCTCTGCATCTGTTCCTGTAAAGGCTACACCGGTTTGGGTGAGATATCCTGCAGGCATGGCGATGTTCAGGTTGTAGGCAGCGGGTACCACGGATTGCCAGTAGGCAAAGTTGGTATTGATGCCATTCAGGTAATAGGTTTCTGCATCGCCTGAAGTGATCATTCCTTTTTGACGGGCTTCTGCCAGGATAAACTGCAATTCAGGGTAGGTCATTAATAAAGCACGGGGGGCTGCAGGATCGGGAGGAGCCTGACCATTGTCATTACAAACCAGACAGGCGAAGGTATACCCAACACGGGAAACACCTTGTACGCCGCCGTTATAAGCCAGGGCATCCACATCGCTTAACCCATTAGGCACACCAAGGATCTGCGGGTTACCATTGGCCACCGAGGTTTGGGTGGGACGGCCAAAGACATTAATCCTTGTATCACCCAGTGCAGACAGACGATCGGTAAGGGTTTTGCTCACCCGGAACTCATCAAATGAACCCACACGGCTACCATACATCGGCCATTGGTTAGGCGCTGCCGCGAGATACTTCAGTTCCGCATTATCCCCGATACCGGTGAAAATGGGGTTGTTTACGGGATCACCTACGATAGCCTGCATGTCGGCATTTACATTCTTCTTTTTAGAAAGACGCATCAGGTATCTCAACCGAAGCGAGTTAGCCAGCTTTCTCCATTTGAGAATGGCAGAGGATCCACCACCATAAATCAGATCACCGGTAAAGGAGCCGCTTGCGGTAGCCAGGGCCTCATTGGCCTTTTTTAGATCAGCGAGGATACCGGTATAGATGTCTTCCTGTTTATCATACACCGGTTGATACAGTCCGTCTGTTTTTGCTTTTCCAGCTTCAGAATAAGGAACATCACCATAGGCATCCGTTACCAGGGAGAACATCCATGATTTCAGGATAAGGGCTACTCCATAGTAAGGATTCTTTTCATCGCCATTTACCTTATTGAAAATATTCTGGAGGTTACGGTAATTACCATACACATTGCTCCATATCCCATTCTGCTCATTCCATCCATAACGGTCTTCGTTTACAAACTGGATCTTGGCGTGGTGTTGAACCACGATGTTGCCAATGCCCCAGGCTTCGTTTACCTGTTGGTTCATGGTGCTACGGATAACACCACTAAGCAGAAGGTCGGGGGTAACATCGGTAGGATTATTCTTGTTGGTATTGACCTCTTCAAAATCCTTTGTACATCCGATACCTGCTACCAGGGCCAGTACCGGGATTAAGATTTTTAACCTTTTCATTTGTGCCTGATTATTTGTTAATACGTTAATTAAAGTTTGAAGCTGAGGTTAAGTCCGTAGCTGCGGGTGGTGGGAATACTCATGTATTCGATACCAGGAAGGGCTGTACCACCGGAATAGGACATATTCTCAGGGTCAACATGGGGCACATGGTCCCAAAGCAGCAGGTTACGTCCAACCAGTGAAATGGTCACCCCACGGAAAGGCAGTTTACCAAACAGTTTATCTGGCAGGCTATAACCGATCTGTACTTCACGAAGCTTAACAAAAGAGGCATCATACATAACACCTTCCGCTACGCCACGTCCACCAGTCCAGGCAGTATGCCACTCACGGGCAGTTACTTTGGTCGTATTGGCGCTAATGGTTCCGGATGTACCGTTGGAGAACACCACCCCATTTCCAACCACGCCATTTCCAGGTTTGTTCAGGTCATATCCATCGGCCCGTCCTTCCAGGGTTTCGATGATGATCCCACCTTCGCGGCCTACGGTTTGGGTTTCAGAATAGATCTCACCACCCTGACGGATATCAAACAGGAAGCTAAAGCGGATACCTTTATAGTTAAGGCTGCTTCCCACACCCATCAACCAATCAGGGTTATAGTTACCGAGCTTGATGCGAGTAGTGGTATATACAGGGCGACCGTTTGCACCAAACACCATCTGACCTGTGTATTTACCACTGGCATCATAGTAAGGGGCATTGGGGTCTGAACTTTGCACACGGGCAAAACCGATTCCGTACATATCACCCATACGCTCGCCTACCCGGGCTTCCACACTAACGCGACGGCTTGCCATCACATAATTGGTCAGCCCATCGCTGAGTTCAATTACTTTACTGCGGTTGGTGGAGAAATTGATAAAGGCATCCCAGGTCAGGTTCTTTTTCTTCAGGATGGTTCCGTTGATCATGGCTTCAAATCCATAGTTCTTGATCAAACCGGCATTGATCTTCCGGGTATCATAGCCACTGGTACCAGAGAGGGGAATATTCAGGATCTGGTTTTTAGTGCGGCTTTGATAGTAAGTAAGGTCCACACCGATGCGGTTATTCAGCAGTCTGATCTCTGTGCCAAACTCATAGGCAGAGCTGATCTCAGGTTTCAGGTTCAGGTTAGCCAGGCTGCTGGTTTCGCTGTACACCTGGTAGGAACCAAAGGGATCGCTGCGGTTGTAAGTTTGGGTAAAGGCAAAAGGATCGGTATCATTACCCACCTGGGCAAGACTGGCCCGGAGTTTAAGGAAGCTGAAGGCTGTGGGTAGTTCAACCATATCACTGATGATCGCACTCAGGGCTACGGAAGAATAGAAGTAAGAGTTATCTTCTGTTCCAAAGGCCTTGAGGTTTTCAGGGAGGGTCAGGGCGCTGCTCCAGTCGTTACGACCGGTCAGGTCCAGAAATATTTTATTCTTATAGCTGAAGCCCAGGGAGCCATAGAGGGAATTGATGCGTTTGGCCACATTGCTTTGTTCCACTACAAGGGCAATACGAGAGTTGTTCAGGCTGTAGATACCGGGGATATTCAATTGGCCGGCTACATCTTCTTTGAATCGGGAAGTCTGACGCATTTGGTTTCCACCCAAAGTGGCGCTAAAGGACAGATCAGAGCTAATGCCTTTGTTGGCGCTGAGGAGGAAATCCGTATTTCTTTCTTCATTTACAATACCGGTTTCGCGGTACTGACCAAAGGGGAAACGCTGAGTGCTAAAGGCGCGGCGATATTCCCGACGCTCATTGCTCCAATCGGTAGCTGTACGCACCTGAAGGTTCAGCCAGTCGGTGAAATCATACTTCAGGATGATGTTTCCAATAACACGGTCATAGTATTGGCCGTTGGTATTCTCCATGACTGTGAGGTAGGGGTTATCATGGTAGTTGTAGTTCCAGCTATATTGCTTTTGGTTCTCCAGGCCGGGTTGCCACAGCCTTTTCATGTCACTAACTTTTACTGAGGCGGGTAACCAGCAGTTGAAAAGGTACATGATGCTTTCGGTACCATAGCTGATAGAAGGGCGGTTATCGCTTTCGCTTTTGATATAGCTTACAAATGACTTAACCGATAACTTCTTGCTCAGGTTATATCCGGCAGAAAGCGAGAGGGTATTCCGTAGCAGATCGGTATTGGGAACGATACCTGTTTGGTTCAGGTTGGTGTAACTCAGTCTGAAATCACCTTTTTCATTTCCACCCACCAGGGCCACGTTATTGGTAAAAGTGGTACCGGTTTCAAGGAAGTTCTTGAGGTTATCCTTATCAGCCACCCAGGGAGTAGCTGTGATAATACTTCCAGCAGGGGCATTCAGATCACCACCGGTGAAAGGGATGGATTGACCGTTCAGGGTACGGGGGGAATTGAATTGAGGAAAACTAAAGTTCCCTGAGAAAGCCGGGCCCCATCCTTCATCGGTACCGTCGGCGAGACCGCCACCGCCACCATTTACAAAGGCGAAAGCGCCACCGCTACCATTACCTTGTCCATATACGGTTTGATATTCGGGTAATTTCAGGGCAGATTCCAGGGTCACGTTGCTGTTTACTTCTACACCAATCCCTTTTGAGCGACGGCCACTTTTGGTTTTAATAAGAATGACACCATTGGCAGCGCGAGAGCCATAGAGAGCGGAGGCAGCAGCCCCTTTTAATACGCTCATGCTTTCGATATCATCGGGGTTGAGAAAACCGGCGCCATTGCCAAAGTCCACTTCCAGGTTTCCCCGTCCGGAGGCACCGGTAATGGAATTACTAACAGGCACCCCATCAACTACATATAAAGGTTGGTTTTTATTCAGGTCCACTGAACGTTCCCCACGGATGGATACGCGGGAGGAACCGCCAATACCAGATGGGCTTCCAATTACGGTAACACCGGCCACTTTACCAGCCAGTTGGTTTACCACATTGGATTCACGGGCCACTGTCAGGTCTTCTCCTTTAACTTCCTGCAGCGCATAGCCCAGTTTCTTTTTCTCCTTGCGGATACCCAGGGCAGTAACCACTATTTCCGACATGCTTTTGGCGTCGGGCATCAGGGTAATCGCGGAAGATTCATTTCCTTTAACCTCCAGGGAGGTGTACCCCACATAACTAATTACCAACACATCCGAGTTTGCGGCAGTGATGGTAAAGTTTCCATCATTATCTGTGGTAGTCGTCAATTTTGATCCCTTAACGGCCACGTTGGCGCCGTTTAAAGGTTGTCCGTTTTCATTAAGTACTTTCCCAGAAAGCACCGTTTGGGCCTGCATATACAGAGCCATGCCCATAAAAAGAAGCATGGTGAATAGCTTTTGCAGCGCCGAAGAATTGTTTCTCATAATTTTTCCCGGTTTTGATTGTGATTTGTTAACCCGGGGCAAAACTATCAGGCCCATGTAAAGCCAGGATTAGCGCAGCGTTAAGCAAACTTTAAGAATTTACATATACTAAACCTCGTTTAAGTATTAGTAAACTGGTGCTGCATGCAGAAGATTAAGCAATTGTTAAGCCTGGAAAAATCAGGAGAAAAAATAGATGACGAGGAGTTGGGCATCCTTCTTATCGCTGTTCCACAAACGATGCCGGGCCCTTCCATCAAAAAAAAGCATATCCCCTTCTTCGAGGTGGTAGGTATTCTTTTCAATTTGGTATTCGATCGATCCGGAAAGAACAAATTTGCATTCAAAGGCATCTGTTTGTATAAATTTTTTTCGTCCGGAGTTGGCTTTGATATCCAGCAGAACAAAATCCGCTGTTTGAGTCAGTATGCTTTTTGTCAATAGTCTTCTGTACTTGAGCCCTTTCTCAGGTTCCTTTTGAAATACAGCGCCCTGGTTTTTTCGAATGAGGATCACATGTTCATTGGAAAAATAATCCTGCATATCCCCAAAAAAGTCTTTAACACTGACATCCAACGAATGGACCAGTGATAATAACACCGGCAGGGATGGCACCGCCCGGTTATTCTCTATTTGGGAGATCAGGCTTTTTGAAACAGCGGCTTTATTCGCCAGTTGTTCGAGGGTTATACTCTTTTCCGTTCTTAATTTCTTTATTCTCTCGCCAATCAGGAGGATAAGTTCTTCGCTCATAAATTTCGTTACGTTGGATAGTGTTGAATATAAGGCTCGTTTGTTACCAAAGCCTGAGAACCATTAATAATTTACAATTCCTTAATACTGATTTAACTATTGGGTAAAAGCTGTTGATAACCTTTGACAAATTCACATCCCAATGGAAAAAAGGCCAGTTGATGTTGTTGTTTTATCGGATCTGCATTTAGGCACCTACGGTTGCAGGGCGAAGGAGATTCTTACTTATTTAAAGAGTATTCAGCCACGCATACTTATACTTAATGGAGATATCATCGATATCTGGCAAATATCAAAACGATATTTTCCTCCGTCTCATGCAGCCGTACTAAAAGAGGTGATCAGCATGTTGACACGGGAAACAAAGGTGGTTTATATCACCGGTAACCATGACGAGCTGTTGCGAAAATATACCGACCTGAATCTGGGCAATTTTCAAATGACGGATAAACTCATCATTGAGATCGACAACAAGATGACCTGGATATTTCATGGGGATGTATTTGACAATACCACCAAAGGGGCAGCCAAACTTTGGGCAAAAATGGGGAGCAATGGGTATGCGGCATTGCTGCTATTCAATAAGGCGATCAACTATTTTTTCAAACTGATTGGCCGGGAAAGGGTGTCCTTATCGAAAAAAGTGATGGCCAGCGTCAACAAGGCCGTAATCAGGATAAATGACTTTGAGACCACAGCCGCGGAAATCGCTATTCAGAAAAAATATGATTATGTCATTTGCGGGCATATTCATCAACCACAGAAAAGGGTGATCAAAAACGAAGCCGGGAGCGTGGTGTATCTCAACAGTGGTGATTGGGTGGAGCACCTGACTTCCCTGGAATATTACGACAACGACTGGCATATTTATACCTATGATGAGAAACTGATGAGCACAGTTCAGGTTCGCGATCTCGAACCCCGTAAGGAAACGGATGTGGTAACGGCAGAGATCGCTCTTTATTTACACTCTTTAGCTATGTAATTATGAAGATCTTTTACGCTGTACAGGCAACAGGAAACGGGCATATCAGCCGGGCCATGGAACTGCTTCCATACCTGCGCGAAAAGGGGGAGGTGGATATTTTTCTGAGTGGCAGCAACAGCACCCTTTCCCTTGACGCTCCGGTCAAATACCGTAGTCAGGGTCTGAGCCTTTATTATAAATGTGATGGCGGACTTGATTACTGGCGGATGACCCGGGCCTATTCCCCGTTGCGGATCAGAAAAGAGGTGAGTGAACTGCCTGTGGAAGAATATGATATCGTGCTGAATGACTTTGACTATATCACTTCCGCGGCCTGCGCCAAAAAGGGGGTTCCTTCGGTCAATTTTGGACACCAGGCCAGTTTTGTGTCGGAAAAAACACCAAGACCGGCTAACCGCAATAAAATTGGCGAGTGGATACTCCGCAATTATGCCAAGGCAGAAAGAAATGCCGGGCTTCATTTTGACAGGTACGATGATTTTATTTTCACCCCGGTTGTGAAGCAGAGTATCCTGGAGGCACAACCCACCGATGGGTCTTATGTGACGGTTTACCTCCCGGCTTATTGTGAGCCACAGCTCAGAAATCTTTTTAATAAACTACCCGATTTCAAATTTGACATTTTCTCCCGGGAAACAGACGAAATCCGTACGGAAGGGCATATAACGTTCAAGCCGGTTAACAAGCTGCTGTTTAATGAAAGTCTGATCCATTGTACGGGTATCATCACGGGCGGTGGATTTGAAACCCCAGCCGAGGCCCTGCACCTGGGAAAAAAGGTCCTTTCCATTCCTATCAGGGGCCAGTATGAACAATTATGCAATGCCGCGGCCCTGGAAAAACTGGGCATAATCACCCTTCAGCGCCTGGATGAATTATTCCCGGAAGAATTTTACAACTGGATCTATTGCAAGAAAGCGCTGAAAAAAGACTATAGCCGCAGCATCCCCGACCTCCTTGGCTACGTTTTCGCCTGATCTCTTCCCCGTTTTCGCGTTTCCCGTTGTTGGGTGTTTCCCGTCTTCCTTAATAACACCCCATCTTAAGGAACCGCAGGGAACACCAACAACCATAGAACATCCCTAGTATATCCTTATTATTGTTGGTGTTCCCTCTTTTCCTATAACAGAGAATGTCCGAAACCAGGCGGGAAACACCAACATGGGGAGGTGGAATATGTGGAAGAGATTGTTGGTGTTCCCTTTTATCCCTATAACAGAGAGTGCCTGGAGTCAGGCGGGAAACACCAACAACGAGGAAAAGACCAGCGTATCACTTAGTCTTTAAAATGAGTTAAAAAACCCCAATTATCAACCCCTGTTTTATAAAAGAGTGCAGAAGAGTATTTATACCCTTCCGGTGTTTTTGAAAGAGAGGCTTTTACCGGATTCCGATGAATATACTCCAACTTTTGGCGAAACACGGCGCTTACTCTGAGATCTATGCATAGCGAATTTCTTTCCCAAAACTGATACTTCCGATCAGAGGTGTTGACCAGAAACTGTTCTAAAACCCGTGGATGATGTCTTCGAAGATCGGCCTTAATTTTCTGTGCTGTAAACTTAAGAAAGTCTCTTTGAACAGCAGGTTGGTTAAACCCAGGTTCCATTTGCCAGATAAGGTGAATGTGGTTTGACATGATAACAAATGCGTAAATCCGAACACGTCCATCCTCTACCAGAAACCGAAGACTGCTTACCACTACATCCTTATATTTATCCGGCGCTAATAACCATTTCCATTCAAGTATCGTAACTGTATAGAACTTCGGCCATTCAGTGATTTTGTTTTTCATGCTGAATAAACGAAAACTGAGATGGAGCATGATGGAAAAATCACTTCATTCTTAGTGCGTTTTAACGGTACACATAGCGTTTTTTCATCGCGCCGTTCGCTGTCTTCCACGCTTTTCCAAAGTTGTTGGTGCTTCCCGCCTATCCTAACGACACCCCAACCTTAGGAAAACCAGGGAACACCAACAACCCTGAAATATCCTGGGCAAAATATTTAATATTAATTTTTCGTTACCTTTTTGTAACTTCAATGGAAACGACTCGACCCCTTGAAAAGGCTCCTGCTGATATGGCCCCTTTTTCTTATGACCGTCCTTCTGCGTGCCGGAGATCGGTCTATTTCCTTTGATTTTTACGGTGACCGGGTTGAATTTACTATAGATTCCTCATTTTCAATACCTTTTGACGGCCCCCTGAGCCAATCGGCCATTCGCGATTTCTACCAGAAAATTACTTCCTCCCCGTACCAAAATGCCATTGAAGCCCTGAAAGAACACCGGGAGAAGTCAAAACTGGATGACTGGCTATTTTACCAACTGATCCGTCGTACCGCCCAGCAGATTAGTCCAAAACAGGAAAATTACGAGCGCTACACCCTTTATAAATGGTTCCTCCTCGTAAAGTCGGGGTATAACTCAATCATTACGATCTCTGAAAATAAGATCCTGTTTTATATCCAAACCAATGAAACAGTGTATAACATCCCCGTACGGATGAAAGATGGGGTTCAGTATGTATGTCTTAATTACCATGACTATGGTAACATTGACTTTACTAAAGAACCTTTCCACGAAGTGGGCATACCCGTGCCCGGTGCCGAAAAAGGATTCACTTACAAAGTAACCCGTCTGCCTGAGTTTGACCTGCAATCATATACCGATAAGGAAATCTCCTTTCATTACTATCAGGATGCCTACCAGTTCAAAGTAAAAATGAACCCTGAGATCAAAACCATTTTTGCCAACTACCCTGTACTGGATTATGGTATCTCCTTTAATATCCCCCTCAGCAAGCCGACTTATGCTTCGCTGATCCCCGAACTAAAAAAGAACATCAAAGGTTTAAATCAGAAAAAGGGTGTTGAATTCCTGATGAACTTTACGCGGTATGCTTTCCTTTACGAACCGGATGTAAACCTCTATGGCGGAGAAAAACGATTCTCCCCGGAACAAACCCTGCTTTCCGATAAAAGCGATTGTGATGACAGGGCCTCCCTGTTTTTTTACCTGGTAAAAGAAATTTACGACCTGCCGATGCTGGTATTGTCTTATCCCACTCACGTTACCATTGCAGTAGCGTTTGACAAACCAGTGGGTCATTCACAAATTGACTATGCGGGGAAAAAATACTCCGTATGTGAGCCAACCCCTCAAAAGACAGACCTGAAAGTTGGCGAGCTGCCCCAGCAATTTGTCAAGGAGAAATATGAAGTCGTGTATGCTTATGTTCCAAAAGGGAAATAACCTATTGCTCTGGCGCAGGTTCCTTGGCTCCTTTTTTCCAATCCTCCAGCACCCTTCGCGATTCTTTACTTAAAGGAACATAATACTTTTCACCTGTCCGTATAAAATAAAAATACGTACAATCTTCTGCCAGACTAAAATAGAGCGGATAGGCCTCTTCACTGCCCCTGTAAAAAAAGATTTTACCGTCGGTAAGACAATCCTTCTTCCTCTTTTTTGCCGCTTGATTGGCGTTAGCGGCGATCAATTTCATCTGCGTCGTATCGGAAGACTTGGAAAAAGTGAAGAATCGGGGATTGCCCGGGGTTTTATAATAAACAACAGCAATACTATCCGCTGAGTTTAATTCCGGCATAAGGCCTGGCACCCCTTTGGAGCCACAGGATACTAAAAGGGTAATGCCAACTGATAGAGTGATAATTGTCTTAAACATAGCCCAAAACTAAAAAATAAAAGGACCATGAGAAAACCCATGGTCCTTTGAATGAAAAAAAGATACCAATTAGTTATACACCTTGTTCTGCGGATCCCATTCTACCCAACCACTGGCCCAGTTGGTGGTACCAAAGGCGCCAATATAGGTACCAGAGGTAAAGAAGGAGTTCATACCGGTATAGTTAGCGCCGGTAAGAGCAGGGGAACCTGTTTTGGGCAGGAAATTCGGAGTGGTGCTGTAGAACGGATTCTCCAATTGGATAAGGGTAGGATCGGCATAGGTAATGCAACCTTCGCTTTCGGCTTTTGCCTGAATCTGCGCATTGGTAGCAATGGCGGCGTTGGCTGTTTTATACGGCAGGTTAATGGCGTGGACGAGGTTGTTCTTGAATTCTGACAACCCGTTTAGATAGTAATCATTCAGGGTAGCATCTGACTCCATGGAGAAACCGGCATCGGGGTGACCCATCAGAATAGAGTTGCGCAGTACAAACTGAGTGGCTCTGCGCCAGCGGTTTGAAAAGTTGTGGTTGGCTGCAGTACCAGCGGCATTGTTGGGGCCAATGATGGTAAAGTTGCTCAACTGAGGTCTTGTTTTAGGAGTAGCGGCTGTACCTGATCCGTCATTGTCGCACTCAATACCGTTACCGGCATCTCCGGCATCTACAAAATCAGGCTTGCGGCAGGAAAGACCATACTGGATCTTTCCGGTATATCCAAAGTCAAAATCAAAATCATCATCGGCTGTGGCAAAGGCGATCAAACGCTTGGCATTAACAGTTCCACCAAAGAACTCATAAGCATCATCATTACCAAAGGATACCTGTACGTTCTCAATAATGGTACCGGAGCCTACGCCTCCACAGGTAAGACCGTTGATCTCCGATCCGGGTTCAGCGGCGATACCGGCAAACTCGATACGGACATAACGCAGGATACCACTTTCATCCAGCGGATCTGTACCACCATACTGACGGGCTACACCTCCTTCAATAGTTGGTGCCGGGTCAAGCGGACGGTTGGTAGGTGCCTTACCCAGCAGGATAATTCCACCCCAGTCGCCAGCAGCTCTGGAACCAGCAGGCTTACCACTGGTGAATACAATGGGATTGGCGGCAGTACCATCAGCGATCAGCTTGGCACCACGCTCAATGATCAAGGCTCCTTTTTCGGTGATGTCACTCTTAATAACACAGCCCGACTCAAAAGTGAGAGTAGCCCCTTCGGTAACATACACATACCCTTTAAGGATATACGTACCACGAGCATAAAAACGGCTGGTGGTTACTTTGCCGGTAATGATATTGCTGGTGGAATCAACAGGCACCGCCACTTCGGTTTCGTCAAAATTCACCTTTACGCAGGATGTATATCCTACTACAGTAGAGATGACCAATGCTGCCAGGAGAAATCGTTTCATGAGTAATTATTAATTGTTGAATATTTATTAGTTGCTGTTTCTTATTTCTTACTTCCTAAATTAAAATCATAGGTAAACCCAACTGAAATCGTGGAACCGGGCTTGTAACTATTAAACAACCTATCCGTACCACTCTTGTAAGCTTTCTGACCATCCACATTCTCATAGAAATAATAAGCCGGGTTCAGGATATCTGCCCAGGTAAGCTTGAGTTCACCGCGGTTGTTTAAAATCTTGCGGGTCAATTGCAGGTCAACCTGGTCACGGGGGCGTTCATACACATCGGGGAAACCCAGGTCGCTGATACCTACCAGTGCCAGCCGCTGGCCAATGCGGTTGTACAACAACGAACCACTCCAGTTGCCATTATTGCTGTTATATTGTACACCCAGGTTAATCAGGTAGGGAGACTGTCCCTGCAGGGGGCGGTTGCTGGTTTCAGCCGCTCCGCTCCCGGAAACTGAGGCCAGGGTAACTTTTGAATAGATATAAGTCAGGTTGGCAAATACATTAAAGGTTTCCAGGTCTTCATCAATAAAGTCGAGTGCCTTGCGGATTTCGATCTCACCACCTACTGCCAGAGCCTTATCGGCATTCTGGTAGGTGTAGTTTCTGCGATCAAGTACGCTGGAAGGATTAAGACGGAGTTCAATGGGGTCATTGAAGGATTTGTAAAAAGCCCCTACTGAAATTCCTTCGCCACCTTTGGGGTAGAACTCATACCGGATATCACCATTGAGGATGGTACCACGCTGAAGATCGGGGTTACCATTTACCGCATAGTTTACCTCATAATCAAAGAAGGAGAACGGAGCGATCTCACGAAACTCAGGACGGCTCACAGTACGGCTACCGGCAATGCGGATATTTTGCTTCTTATCAGGACTGATGGTCAGGTTGAAGCTGGGGAGTACATCCCATTTTTCATTATCTAGCACAATGCGCTTGGCGGTTACATCTTTGGTGGTCATAAACTGCTGGAAATTCTCTACACGCACACCCCAAACCAGTCGAATGGCCTCGCTGAACTTGTTATCAAACTGGCCATACATGCCATTAACAATGGATACCCCAAAATACTTATCCTGGTTATTGGTAAAGTCTTCAATGATGAACCCATTGTTGGAAATATTCCCCGGCTGGAAGATCTGGTCGTAGGGCAACTCCAGTTTACTGTTGTCAAACTGGGCGCTCGAGGCCGGGATATACCTGAAAATACGGCTGCGGAAATCGCGGATACGGATCAGGGTAGATCCACCGGCCTTGAATTTTTGTTGGTTGCCGGCCATTTTAAATGGAATTTCCAAACTACCTACAGCACCATAGCTGTAATCTTTCAGTTTGCTGTCAAAGCGGCGGGTATCATCATCGTTCATTTCAAAAGGATCCACACTTCCCTGAGAGCGGAAATAAGATTGGGTACGGAGATCGGGTTGGATCTTCCAGTTATAACCGATGTTTCCATTCCAGGTAAACTTTACCCCGCTATTGGTCAGGCGGTGTTCGCCTTCCAACTGGGCAGTGTACAGGCTCCGTTGGTTGAGTACGGATGAGCTGAATTCAATGTCCTGTACACGGTCAACCGAGTAACCGGTACGGGTATAGAAATTATCTTCAAACAACTGATTGAACAGGTTTTTGAAGGATATCTTGTGTTTTCCTTTTACATAGGTAAAGTTGGCAATAGCCCCCACATTCACACCATAACGGTTCTGGCGGTCATCCAG